>JANLRX010000402.1:0-2544 GCA_031362025.1 Chloroflexota bacterium | reverse complement strand
CGGCACCACTGCCCGCGCGCGGTTCAGGATGACGATTGCTGAGACCGGCGGGATGTTGCGCGCGTCCTCGAAGCGGCCGAGCGCCTCCAGCGGGAACACGGCCCGGCCGTTCTGGGTGAACGACTCGTTGAAGAAGTCGAGGTTGCCGTCCTGGTCCATGTACACGTTCTCAAGGTAGGTCGCGGGGCTGATCGCCGCGCCGTAGATCTCCGGCTCGTGATCCGGGTGCAGCCCGAACGTCTTGGCGAAGCAGCCGTTCTCGGTGCCATGGACGACGCCGCCGGGCATGAGGGCGATGAAGTCGTCCTGCACGGGCTTGGAGTCGCCCTGCTTGCGGAAGGTGGAGGTGGTCTTGCCGGTGCCGGAGAGGCCGATGATGATCAGCGTCTTCGGGCCGCTGGCGGTGTTAACGACCTTGGCGCCGGCGTGCATCGGCAGGCCGCCCTTGTCGTACACGATCTTGTTCCACATCCGCAGGCCGCCCTTCTTCGACTCACCGAAGTAGTCGGAGTTGAGCACGCGGGTGACGCCGTTCTCCAGGTCGACGGCGATGCAGCGGTCCAGCGGGTAGCCGGGGGCGGCGAGGTTCGGGGTGTAGATGACAGTGACTTCGGGCTCGCCGCCTTCGCGGGGGAAGTAGAGGAACTTTTGCATGCCGGCGACGTTGGCGTTGGCCTTCTCGATGATGAGCCGGGCCGGGGTCTGGACCTCGGGGGCGTTGGAGATGTGGCCGTCGATGACGATCATCTCCTGGTCAAGCATGTAGGCCTCTTGCAGGTCGACGATCTTCTGGTAGTCGGCGCGGGGCATGGTCTGGTGGCCGCGGTGGGTTTCGGGGTGGTCGGTGACGATAAAGGTGGAGCTTGTGCTTCGGGAGTCGACTCGGGTGAGGACGTTGAGGTTGCCGTAGACGGTGTTGTGGGCGTTGGGCATCTCTTCGGTGAGGCGTCGCAGGTCTTTGTGGGAAGGGTTATCGAGGAAGCTCTTAGCGTGTACGGCGTACTTGTGGTTCTTCAGCGTCACCATGTGAAATCGTCCTCCGGAGTCGAAGCTTCGGCAATGTTACTCCTGCAAATTGGACTCGGCAATATAGACAGAGCCGATTCTGTGGAGAATTTGCAAACAAAATTGCTGATACTTGTGACGGTCAGGTTACGGACGATGTTACGCCGGGATTACGAGTTTTCGTTCACCCTTCGAGGCGCTGCTTCCCGTTGCGGTTGCTACCCCTCCCCAGATCCTTCGCTCGCCGTGCCAGGGGAGTCGAGCAGGCGCTATACCGCTCAGGATGACAAGTCGAGCGGTGGCTTGATCGCCCGCGTCGCGTAATACCCCGGCATGTACTTCGCCGTGATCGCCGCGTGGTGCGGGAGTTCGGCGAAGGCGACGATCACGAAGCCGGCGTCGGTCTGGCCGCCGATCTGGTCCGTCATTGTGTGGCTGTACTCCACGGCGTCGTTCGCGAAGAGGCGCTCGCGCTCTTCCGGGGTGATGCTGGTGAGGTCGGAGTAGGGGATGGAGTGGCGGACGACAAGCTCGCCGCGCTCCTCCTCGGCCTCGCGGTCGAAGATGTAGATGTCGGGGTTGAGGAAGCCGGCGAGGAGCGAGCCGCCGGGCCGGAGGACGCGGAAGGCCTCGCGCCAGACGGTGCGGATGTCGGGGGCGAAGAGGTTGGAGACGGGGTGGAAGACCATATCGAAGCTGGCGTCGATGAAGGCGGAAAGGTCCTGCATGTCGCCGAGGACGGTGTGGAGTTCGAGGCCGTCGCGGTGGGCGACGAGGCGGTCCTGCTCGAGCTGGCGGGGCGAGTTGTCGAACGAGGTGATGTTTGCGCCGGCGGCGGCGAGGACGGGGGCCTGCTGTCCGCCGCCCGAGGCGAGGCAGAGGACGTCGCGGCCGTGGAGGTCACCGCCGAACCAGGCTTGCGGGACGGGTTCGTGGCCGATGAGGACGACGGACCAGTCGCCGTTGCGGGCGCGGGCGATGGTCTCGGAGTCGACGGGCTGGGTCCACTCGTTGTTGGCGTCGACCTGGCGGTCCCAGGCGGCGCGGTTATGGGCGACGGGGTCGATGGGTTGGGTCATGAGGGAGAGGATAGCATTCGAGGGTGAAGGGTGAAGGGTGAAGGGTGAAGGGTGAAGACGTGGCCGTGGGGCGCGTCATGATGCGCCCCTACGGCCAGTGTGTCTTTACGGTGACTAAAGCTTCGCGACTGCGTTTTCGGCGAGTGTCTCCCCGATCGCAGTGGTGTCGTTGCTGGAAGTGATGAATATATCGAGGAAAGCCTTGCCCTGGGCAAGTTGCACCTCGAGGTGACCGTCGTCGTACCAGCAGGCCACTTCACCCACGTCAAGCGTCTCCTTACTCTGGCAGGCGAGTTCGACCATGGTCTGGATCGCGTCCTCGTCGTCGGAGAAATATGAGGTGATGCTGATCGAACTGAAGCCTTCTGGCGACACGTAGTTGCAGGTCCCGACGGTGGCTTGCGCGGTGCCGGAAATGTTCGACAAATTAATGGAGTCCATTCCTAAAGTGATGAGACAC
>JANLRX010000312.1:0-8720 GCA_031362025.1 Chloroflexota bacterium | reverse complement strand
CGCTCGAGGCGGCCGACCCCAACGGCTTCGAGCGAGATCACGGCGACGGCGAGTCCATCAAGCACTCCGTCAACCGCACCGTGGACGAGCTGAACTTCTACTACGGGCGGCTCACCGCGCGCGCCCTGAACCTGCCGCAGCCGCCCTGCCTCACCCGGTCGGACGTCGGGTCCCTGCGCGAGGGCACGATGGCGCTGCAGGTCGCCCACCGGCGCTTCACGAACCTCCTGCACGATGTGGCTGCGGACGATCTCGCCAAGGTGGCTGCGGACGAAGAGCTGGGCTCGTACACGCTGCAGCAGGTGCTGGAGATGGCGGTGGCGCAGTACAAGATGCGGGCGCACCAGGTGCAACGCCTCGCCGGGATCGCGCCTGGCCAACCCAGGGCATGAAGCCAGATCAGCCGGTCGTTCGCATCGCCCACGCTTACGGAAACACCCCGGCTGACACGGACATAGCCCTCGCCGCCGATGTCGACATGATCGAGGTCGACCTCTGGTATCACGGCAACCAGCTGTACATCCGGCACGAGCGACGGGCCCGCCGCTTGCCCATCCTCTACGACAGGCAGATGCCTGGGCACAAGCTCGGCCCGTTCGCCATCAAGCTCGGCAACGGCTTCTTCATCCGGCCCGACATCCACCGATACACGCTCGACGAGCTGTTGGAGCGCGTGAACGGCAAGAAGCGCCTGCTGATCGACCTGAAGGGCTCATACGCCGCGCCGCACCTGGAACGGTTCGTCAAGAAGCTGATCAAGACGATCCGCAAGCATAACGCCGAGCCGTGGATCGCGATCTGCGGGCAGGTCTACACGCCGCTGCACCGCATACGTGAGGTCGCGCCGGACCTGGAAGTGCGGTACTCGATCCAGCAGCCGTATCAGTGGGAGCGCCTGCTGCGGCTGATGGAAGCGGACCGGCCAGCGCGCGCCACCTGCATCGCCTACGGGTTCATCGATGACGAGAAGGCGCGCATCCTCGAAGCCCACGGTGTCGATGTCTACTGCTGGACGGTGGATGACCCTTCGGAGGCGCTGCGCCTCGTCAACAACGGCGTGGACGGGATCATCAGCAACAACCTCAAGCTCCTCGCCGAGTTGCCCCGCGCCGCCGCGGCTGGCTAACCTCCGCGCTTGCGGATCAGGTGCACCGCCGACGCCTTGAACGTCGCGATCACATCGGCGCCCGGCTCGATGCCGAGGTCTTCGCGCGACTGCTTGGTGATCAGCGCTACGAGCGGGAACCCGGCGTCGACCTCCACGCGGAGGAACGGTCCCGACGGCACGATCCGGGTGACACGCGCGGGCAGGTGATTCCTGGCGCTCGTCGGGATGACGCCTTCGTGCACCGCACCGAGCACGACGTCTTCCGGGCGTAGGCAGACCAGCACTTCGTCTCCCACCGCCATCGCTTCGCCGCCGCCTTCGACCGCATGCCCGGCGACGTTCACGACCGCTACGCCCTCATCGACTGATTGCACACGGCCCGCAACGATCGTCTCCGCGCCGACGAACTGCGCCACCTCTTCGTCCACCGGCGAGCCAAACACTTCCGCCGGCGTTCCGACTTGCCGCACCCGGCCCCCCATCAGCACCGCGATCCGGTCCCCCAGTCGCAGCGCTTCGGCCCGGTCGTGGGTGACGAACACAGTCGCTATTGCGGTATCGGAGAGCATTGCACTCAGGTCGTCGATCAAGGCATGGCGGGTGGGCGCATCAAGAGCGGAGAACGGCTCGTCCAGGAACAGCACTTCTGGCTCCAGCACAAACGCCCGCGCCAGGCTCACCCGCTGTGCCTCGCCTCCGGAGAGCATCCTGCCCGAGCGCTTCGCCAGGTGGGCGACACCGAAGCGATCGAGCCACTCGTGCACCCGCCGTCGGCGCTCGTCTCCGGCTACGCCCCGGAACGCCAGCCCGGCCCCAACGTTGCTCTTCACCGAGGCATCGAGCAGCAGCGGCTCCTGGAAGACGACGGCCACCCGGCGACGATAAGCGAGTGTGTTCCCGCGCACCGGCTCGCCAGCGAAACGCACCTCGCCCGAGGCGGGCTTCTGGAGCAGGGCCAGCACCTGCACGAGCGTACTCTTGCCGGCGCCGTTGGGGCCGAGCACGGCAAGCACCTCGCCACCGTTCACGTCGAGGGCGTCGACGCGCAGGACTTCGCGGCCGCCGTGGGCGACGGAAACGTCACGCAGGGAGAGCAGGCTCACGAGGCCGGCCGCCGTTGCTGGACGAACGTGATCCCGCCGACGACGAAGAAGATTACGACGAGCAGGATCATCGAGAACGCGATGCCGGTGTCAAAGTTGCCCTTCTGCACCTCGAGGACCGTGGCCGACGTGAGGGTGCGTGTTGAGCCTTTGATGTTCCCGCCGACGACCATCGTGGCCCCCACCTCCGAGATCGCCGCGCCGAAGCCCGCCATCGAGGCCGCCAGCAGTGAAACACGCGCTTCCCGGAAGAGCATCACCCCGGACTGCCAGCGTGATGCGCCCAACGCTGCGATCTGCAGCCGTAGGCGTGGGTTCACGCTCTGGATCGCGGCGATGCTCAACGCTGTGACGACGGGCGTCGCGATCACGGCCTGCGCGATGATTATCGCCGTGCGCGTGTACAGGAGGTTCAACTCGCCAAGCGGCCCCGAACGCCATAGCAGGATCGACACGATTAGCCCAACGGTTACCGGGGGCAGCGCCATCCCCACGTTGAACGCCGACACGGCCAGTGTTTTCCCCGGGGCAAGTCGCAAGGCGATCAGCGATGCGAGCCCGAACCCTATCGCGAGCGCGATCAGGGTAGCGACGCCGGAGACGTAGAGCGAAGTGAACAGCACCTCGTACACGTAGCCGTCGCCGGAGAAGATGAGGCGGAGGGCTTCCTCGACGCCGTCGAAGATCAGTTCCATGGCGCCAATAGTGTAACTACTGGGCGAGAAGCGGCTCGAAGAGCGGCGTCCCGAAGTCCTCGCGCCCGTAGCCTGCGATGAGCTGCTGACCTTCGACCGAGGTCAGAAACTCGTACCAGGCGTCGCCCGCCGCTGTGTTCACATCGTCCAGTTCGCCGCCATTCAGGCGGATGACGGAGTACACGTTCGGCTTCTCTGTGTCCCGGTACAGCTCCTGGAGGTCTACCTCCGCGACGAACGAATCGAACGTCGAGTTATCGACGATGGTGTACGACTCGGCGTCGTTTGCGAACACAAGCGTCTGACCCTGCCCGGAACTGGACTCCCGGTACCAAGACTGGCCAGACGGGTCGATGCCCGCCTCTTCCCAGATTGCCAGCTCGCGTTTGTGAGTCCCGGAACCGTCGCCGCGGCTGAGGAAGGAGGCCTCGGCCTCCCCGATGCGGGCGAATGCGTCGGCCATGCTGTCCGCGTCCCGCACACCGGCCGGATCGCTGGACGGACCCACGGCCTCGAAGTAGTTCTGCATCACGGGCGTGCGGTCCATCGCCAGACCGTCATCGAGGAGCTTCTGTTCGTCCGCTGGCGAATGGGTGAAGATCACGTCGAACTCGCCCTGCCGCGCCAACTCCAGGATCTGCCCCGATCCTTGCACGATTGGCTTCACGTCGTAGTCGTACTCGTCCTCGAACGCCGCGACCAGTTCGTCCAGCAATCCGGGGTCCTGGACGCTGGTTGTCGTGCCCAGCAGCAGTTGGTCCTTGCTGTCCCCGCATCCCGCGAGGAGGAGGAGCGGAGCCGCCACCGCGAGCGCTATCGCCAGTCGCACGTCAGCCTGCCTTTCCTGAGCCACCCTCCATCGGTTTGAGGGCCGGGGTGACGGATGGCGGAGCGGCCGCCTCTGGGTCGACAACGACGCCGACGCCTTCGTCGATCACCATGTGGGTGCGCTTGATCGGGATCTCTTTCATGAAGATGGCCACGCAGACCGCCGCCAGCAGGACGAAGATGCTCACGAAGAACGCATCCGCGATGCCGTCCGCGAGCGCCGTTCGGACGCCGGTCATCGTCTGCTGGAACAGCGTGTCGCCCTGGCCGCCGAACTGCTGGAACGAGGCCTGAACCTGCGCGTACGCCCCTTCGTTCAACAGGAACTGTGGGTCGTCCAGCGCCTGGGCGAGCTGCGGTTGCTGTTGCACCTGCGCCGGCACCGTTTGGGCGATCCCCTGGTGATACTGCGACTGGATGATCGAGAAGATGATAGCGACGCCCATCGTGCCGCCGACCGAACGCAGGAACTGGATCGTGGAGGTGGCGACGCCCATGAACCGGTAGTCGACGGCGTTTTGGACGGCGAGCATGAACAGCGGCATCGAAGCGCCGAGCCCGACTCCGAATACGACCATTGCGAGGGTGACATCGCTGCGTTGCGAGTGCACGTCCAGCCGGGCGAGGAAGACCATCCCGATGGCCATGACGACGAGCCCGCCGACGCCGAGCAGCCGGTAGCGCCCCCAGCGCGACATCATGTATCCGCCGCCGATGCTGGCAAACGTCATCGCGATCATCATCGGCATCGTTACGAGCCCGGAGTTGGTCGCCGAGGAGCCGATGACGCCTTGCACGAAGAGCGGGATGTAGAACAGGCTCCCCATCATCGCAAAGCCGGAGATCAGCGTGACGAGCGCGGCGACCAGGAACACGCGGTTCTTGAACAGGTGGATCGGGAGCAGCGGTTCCTCCGAACGCATCTCGGCGAAGGTGAAGAGCGCCAGCCCGGCGACGGCCCACATCAGGAAGCCGATGACCTGCGGCGAGACCCAGTCGTAACGGTTGCCGGCCCAGGAGAACGCGAGCAGCAATGGGACGACGGTTGCGCAGAGGAGCACGATGCCCCAATAGTCGATCTTGGGGCGGCTGATCGGGCGCACGTGCGGCATCCCGAAGAAGAGGACAAGCAGCGCAATGGTGCCCATCGGAATGTTGATGTAGAACGCCCAGCGCCAGCTCGCATGGTCCGTCAGCGTGCCGCCGATCAGGGGGCCGAGCACACTTGCCGAGGCGAAAGTACCGGACATCAGGCCGGCCCAACGCCCACGCTCCGCTGGCGTGAAGACGTCGCCGATGATGGCGAAGGCGACGGACATGATCATCCCGGCGCCGAAGCCCTGGATGATCCGAAAGGCGATGAGCTGCTCGACGTTTTGGGAGAGGCCGCAGAGGCCCGAGCCGACGAGGAGCGTGACAATGCCGAGCATGTAGAACGGTTTGCGGCCGTAGAGGTCGGATAGCTTGCCGACGATCGGCACCGTCGTCGTCGAGGCGAGCATGAAGCCCGTGCCCACCCAGGCGAAAAGCCCGAACCCGCCGAGGTCCGCGATCACCTTCGGCATCGAGGTGCTGACCACGGTCTGGTCCATCGCCGACGTGAACATGCCCAGGAGCGTGCCGATCATCACCAGCACCTTCGTTCGCGTTCCCATCTCGGAGAGCGGTTGCATCGCCGCGTCGCTTCTCATCGTCATTCGAGCATATCACCGAGATACGCGGTGCCGGTGATACGATTTCCCGGTGAGCGACGAGTTCGAAACAGCCACGGAGAACGCCCCCTTGAAGCGTGCAATCGTCGAGCGCATCTCGACCGAAGGGGGCATCCCGTTCCGCGATTTCATGGCGATGGCGCTCTACCACCCCGGCCTCGGCTACTACACCGGCGAGCGCGAGAAGATCGGCCGCTCCGGCGATTACCTGACGAGCCCGGAGGTCAGCCCGCTCTTCGGCGCCATGCTCGGTCGCCAACTTCGCGAGATGTGGGAGCGCATGGACCGCCCTGCCGCATTCGAAGCGGTCGAGGCCGGCGCTGGCACAGGCGTCCTCGCCCGCGACATCCTCTCGTGGGCGAACCGCGCTGCGCCCGATTTCGCGGAGGCGCTGCACTACACCATCGTCGAGATCAGTCCGCGCCTCGCGGAACGCCAACGGGAACGCCTTGCCGCAGAGGGACTGACGGACCACGTTCGCTGGCTCGATGAGCTGCCCGAGGTTGTCACCGGCGCGATCTTCTCGAACGAACTGCTGGACGCCATGCCGGTGCACCGGGTCGCCGTCCGCGATAGTGCGCTGCGCGAGGTCCACGTGACGTGGGACGGAGCGGCGTTCGGCGAGGAGCTGCGTGACCCGGCGGCCGAGGTCGCTTCGTATTTCGAGCGACTTGGTGTGTTCCCCGGCGAGGGCTGCTATGCCGAGGCCAATCCCGCTGCGATCGACTGGATCGGCCGCGCGGCCCGGGCCATCGATCGCGGCTTCTTGCTGACGCTGGACTACGGCTACGAGGCCGAGGAGCTGTACGCACCGTGGCGTAAGGACGGCACGCTCCTCTGCTTTCACCGCCACACCGCCAGCAGCGATCCCTACGCTCGCCTCGGCCGCCAGGACATCACGAGCCACGTCGACTTCACGAGTGTTCGGCGCGCTGCTGAAGCTGCGGGCATGACGACGCTTGGCATGGTGAGCCAGTCGCAGTTCCTGGCCAACCTCGGCATCAGCGAGGCGCTGGGCGCGCCCGGCACCGAGATCGAGGAGCACTTCGCCCGCCGCCGCGCCGTGATGGACCTACTCGATCCGGGCGATCTCGGGCGGATCAAGGTGCTGATTCAGGCTAGGAACGTGGGCGACATCTCGCTGACCGGCCTCGCGGAAGGCGGCTGATGGCGGAGACCGGTGACCGTGCGCCCGACTTCTCGCTGCCTTCGACCGTGGGTGACGTGCGGTTGAGCGACCTGATCTGGCACGGTCCGGTGATCCTCGCCTTCTACACGGAAGACAGCACGCCGCTCTGCTCCAGCCAGGTGGCGATGCTGAAGAACGACTATGCCACCATCCGTGAACTCGGCGCTGACGTCCTCGCGGTCAGCTCTGACAGCCTCGAATCCCACGCCGCGTTTGCGGAGCGCCTGGGCGACGTCCCGTTCGCGCTGGCCAGCGACGAGCGCCTCGAGGTGGCGCGCATCTATGCGGTGGCGGACGACGAGACGAAGCGCTGCCGTCGCGCCGTGTTCGTGATCGGCGCCGACGGCCGGATCATCCACTCCGAGCGCTGGTTTCAGCCTGGCAACCCGGCCCAGTACGAGGCGGTCTTCCGCGCCCTCGGCTTCGGCGGGTGATACGATTTACGCAGCGAACACGCGCCAGGGCGGCGGATGTGCGTTACCGCGTCGAAAGAGCGGTCGATACCCCTTCGCGAGAATCCAAGGCCTCCAGGGGGCAAGAAACTTGTTAACGTTGAGGGTTCTCCTTATCGGATTCGCGTTGGACGCTATCGGATCTTCTAAGCGCGACGAGCGGACGTACGATCTCTAGCGCCTACCCGGATGCGCTAGAATGGTGCTCCCAGCGACAAGGGAGGTAACGTGCGCCCATTTGAATACCACGCCCCGCAATCGCTCGACGAAGCGATAGCCCTCCTCCGTGACCGCGGCGAAGGCGCCCGGCCGATCGCCGGCGGCACCGATATCGTCGTCCAGATGAAGGAAGGCCGCACCAAGTTCGCCTACCCGCAGACGGTCGTCTCGCTTACCCGGGTGCCTGAACTGCGCGGCATCGAGTTCAGCGAATCCGACGGCCTCCGCCTCGGTGCGGCGACGAGCATGGCCGAGATCGCCCAAGCACCCGTGATCCGCGAGCGCTACCTGGCGCTGGCCGAAGGCGCTGGCGTCGTCGGCTCGCTTCAGACGATGAACATGGGCACTGTCGGCGGCAACGTGTGCAACGCCGCTCCCTCCGCCGACACCGCACCTGCCCTCCTCACGTTCGAGGCCGAAGCAGTCATCGTCGGGCCCACTGGCCGGCGCTCGATGCCGATCGCGGAGTTCTTCCTCGGCCCTGGCATAACGGCACTCGCGCCGGGCGAACTTCTCGCCGAGTTGCGTTTGCCCGCTCCTCCGCCCAACACCGGCTCGTCGTACGAGCGCCACACGCCACGTAAACAGATGGACATCGCGGTCGTGGGTGTCGGTGTCGTGCTAACGCTCAGCGGCGACACCATCCAGCGCGCCCGCGTTTCGCTCGGCGCCGTGTCACCCACACCGATCCGCGCACCGCGGGCCGAAGCGGCGCTCGAAGGCCAGCCAGCAACGGACGAAACGTTCGCCCGCGCTGCGGAGGCTGCGGCCGCTGAGTGCAGCCCGATCACCGACATCCGCGCGTCGGCGGAGTTCCGGCGACACCTTGTGAAGGTGATGACCATGTGGCAACTCAAGCGAGCGGCGGGGAGGGCCCGAGCGTGACGGATCCGATTCTCGTCGCGAGGGGCAAGGCAGACCACGTACTGCTGCCGCGCATGGCGAACCGCCATGGGCTTGTCGCAGGCGCCACGGGAACCGGTAAGACCGTCACGCTGCAGTCGCTCGCTGAATCGCTGAGCCGCATCGGAGTGCCCGTTTTCGCCGCTGACGTGAAGGGTGACCTTTCAGGGGTATCCCAAGCTGGCGGCGGAAACGATCGCGTGACGGCTCGCCTCCAAGAGCTCGGTCTCAGCGACTTCCCGTATGCCGGCTCACCTGTCCAATTTTGGGACGTCTACGGCAAGCAAGGGCACCCTATTCGCACCACCGTTTCCGAGATGGGGCCGCTTCTGCTCGCGCGGCTAATGAACCTGAACGAAGTCCAGTCAGGTGTCCTCCAGATCGTCTTCCGTGCCGCCGATGATGATGGCCTCCTGCTACTCGACTTGAAGGACCTCCGGCGCATGGTGCAGTGGGTCGGCGAGAATGCCTCGCAGTTGACTACCGAGTACGGGAACGTTTCGCCTGCAAG
>JANLRX010000303.1:0-4218 GCA_031362025.1 Chloroflexota bacterium | reverse complement strand
TGCCAACCAGCGTCCCGATCGGAATCTGGTCGCCCGGAGTGACACCCCACTCCTCCGGCAAGAAGTGCACAGACCGGAACGGGTAAGCCTCCCCATTCGGAATCTCTAGTTCAATCTCGTAGCCAGAGGGCTCGCCGGCGGTAAGCGGCGGGGCGAGCGTGAATTCGAAATCCGGGTTGTACGGCGTCCCCGCGCGGGCCTCCGGTGGGCCCATCGTCCCCAGCGCTCCAACGAAGATCAGTAGCGCAACAGTGGAAATGGATAGTGGCAGTCGCATCCGGAACCTCCTGTTCGTGTGCCGTGATTCTCGCAGAAAACCGCCGGATTTACACTAGCCTAGCCCTGCTTAAACGTCCCCGCGAACATCACCCGCGGCTCGATGTACGCGTACGGGGCCGACTCCCAGTGGCCCCAGCTGTCGTAGTCCGGGTACACCTCGCGCAGCACCTCTCGGAATTCGTCGTACTGCCCTAACGCCTTATCGATCTCGTACGCCGTCCCGTGCACCGTCACCACCAGCTCCTCGCCGCGAGTGTGCGTCGCGCTCACCGCCGGCCGCGCCCGGAGGTGCCGGAACCGCGCCGAGTTCTCCGCCGACCCAAACCACAGCAGGCCCTTGTAGAAGATCCCGTCAACCGGACCCACAACCGGCTCGCCCTTCGCGCTCACAGTGGCCAGCGCGAGCAACGTCATCCCCTTCAGCTCCTCGCATATCCGCTCCGCTGAGAGTCGTCGCTCAGGCGTGATGATGTCCCGCAAGTGTTCTCCCGCCTTCGCATAGCTCTCGTCCAGCAGCCGCTGCAGCCGCACGATGTCCTCGGGTGTCTCACGCATCGATCACTCTCCTTCCCCGAAACCCTCGTGGACGATCGCCAGTCGACCGCCGGCATCTTCGCTACAAAGCAGCATGAGAATCGCGGCGATGGGGCGCACGGTCGGATTATCGCAACCGCTGCCACCCAAAGAAAGCGGAAAGGGGACCCGCAGCAGCTCCGCCTGCCCGACGCAACCTCCGTAGCCGGGGTCCCCCGTCCAATCCGCAGGGAGGGCTCATCCCTACGCACGTACCACGGTAATCGCCAGCCCCTTGCACCCGTGCGCTCCTACGCGGTGACACCCTTGCAGACCCGTTGCGGAACCATATCATTCGTTCTTGATGAGTGGGTCCGCCGCGATCCCGAAAAACAGAAAAGCGGGCTCTTCGCCCGCTCACCTGCTGAACCGCTCTTATGCGGCCACGGTTGACACCCGATACCTCAATTGTCAGAGGGCTCATTCATCCTGTCAACATCTAAAGTGGAGCGGAGAGCGGGGGACTTGCACCCTATCCACAAAGGCGGACTCATCGGGTGTCAACCGAGGCCAGTCACTCGACCGGTTCACTCTCCACCAGATGGAACTCTCGCTCCGACGCCATCCTAAAAGACGAGAACGCAAAGTCCAATAAGCGAATGTCACTAACCTCTTCGAGTTTCACAACAGGCTTCGTCGCACGCCCCGCGCTATACTGTGCCCCACATCTAGCCAGGAGTACGCCCACATGACTGAAACCCCGAAGCTCGACCTCGCCGCCGCCCGCGGACTCCCCGAAGAACAGGCCGGTTTCTTCTACCTCGGCCCCTCCAAGCCAATCACCGACAACGTCGTCTTCCTCTCGTCGTTCGCCAACGTCGTCGCCTTCACCGGCGACACGGGCGTGCTCCTCGTCGACACCTCGACTGAGCGCTTCACCCCCAACGTGCTGAACGACCTCCGCGAGAACTACTCGAAGGCCCCGATCGCGGGCATGGTCTACACCCACGGCCACATCGACCACGTCACCGGCGCCGACAAGATCATCGAGCACTCCCTTGAGCGCGGCGACCCCCGCCCGCACATCATCGGCCACAAGCTCGTCGCCCCCCGCTTCGACCGCTACCGCCTGACCGCCGCGCACAACGACCACATCAACGAGATCCAGTTCAACCTGCCACCCAACGTCAAGCCGTTCACCAACGCCGCCCTAACCTACCCCGACATCGAGCACGCCGACGGCATGGACACTCGCATCGGTGGGATGAAGTTCGAGTTCCACCACGCCCGCGGCGAGACTGACGACGAGACCTGGGTCTGGCAGCCGGACTCCCGCGTCCTCTGCACCGGCGATACGTTCGTCTGGTCCTCCCCCAACGCCGGCAACCCGTACAAGGTCCAGCGCTACGCCAAAGACTGGGCCGACGCCCTCGAGCAGATGGCCGCGAAGAAGCCCGCCCACCTGCTCCCCGGCCACGGCCCCGCCCTCTCCGGCGAAGGCCGCATCGAAGGAGCGCTGCTCTCCACCGCCCACTTCCTCCGCACGATCCACGACCAGGTCGTAGCCGGCATGAACGCGGGCAAGTGGCTCGAAGACATCATCCGCGATATGGACTGGCCCTCCACCGAACAGCCGTGGCTCCGCCCCATCTACGACCACCCGCAGTTCATCGCTCGCAACGTCTACCGGCTCTACGGTGGCTGGTGGAACGGCGACGCCGCCGACATGCTTCCCGCCCACTCCCATGAGATCGCCGCCGCCCTCATTGGAGCCACCGGGGCTGCACCCATCCTCGACCGCGCCCGCGTTCTCCAAGCCGAGGGAAACCTCCAGCTCGCCTGCCACCTCGCAGACTTCGTCCGCAAAGGAGACCCGCAGAACCGCGAAGCCTGGGAACTCTGGCGCGACCTCTTCACCGCCCGCGCTGAACAAGAGGACTCGCTGATGGCAAGAGGCGCCTTCAAGGCCGCGGTCCGGGATGCCGAGGCGCGACTGAAGGAACTCCATTAGCGTTGCGGTTGCCGTCTCACCATCTGATCATTATAATGACCATATGACCAGACAAATGACAGCCACACAGGTTAAGGCCAAACTCCTCGCCCTCCTGGACGAGGTCGAAGCAGGGGAGGAGATTGAGATCACCCGGCACGGGCTCACGGTGGCGAGGCTGACGGCTGCCAGGGGTCCGCACGCCCTGAAGGGCCGCCTCACCGGTGCTGCCATGACTGCTGCGACTGACGAGGAACTGTACGGAACCGACACGCCCTGGGATTTGCCTTGAGCACCGTTCTCCTCGACTCCCACGTGCTTCACTGGTGGTCATCTGAGCCTGAACGTTTGAGCGCCGCTGCGACGAAAGCAGTGAATGGTGCCGATGAACTCGCGGTTTCGTCGATCACCTGGTTCGAGCTGGCCTGGCTGGCGGAACACGAGCGCATCGTCCTTACCATCCCGATCCAGTCGTGGCTCGAGGAACTCTCCTCACAGGTCCGAACCGTGGGAATTTCACCGACCGTAGCCGTCACAGCAGTTTCACTGCCGGCTTCATTTCCCGGCGATCCAGCCGATCGCTTGATTTACGCCACGGCCATCGAGGGCGGTTGGCCGCTGGTCACGAAGGATGAGCGGCTTCGACGCCACCGGCACCCGCGAAGGGTCGTGGTCTGGTAAGGAGTGCCGCTCGTCAACGCCGCGCTCACGGCCCGCGAGCGTACAACGCGGCGGGTCCGGGAGGCGGAAGCGACTGAAAGAGCTGTCTGCGACCGTTGGCCGCAGAACTCTGACTTGAGGACTTGCAAAACGTGACTGAACAGCCGCAAATCCAGTACGCCACCACCTCGGACGGGGTGCGGATCGCCTTCTTCGCGACCGGCGAAGGGCCTCCGCTCGTGCACATGCCTCCGGTTCCGCTCGGCCATCTGCTTTACGAGTGGCAAAACCCGGCGAACCGCGCCTATTTCGAGCGCATCGCCGAATCCCACACCCTTATCCGGTACGACAGCCGGGGCGCAGGCCTCTCCGCCCGCGATGTCACAGACTACTCGCTGGACGCGAAGCTCCGCGACATGGACGCCGTCGTGAACCAGCTTTCGCTCGGCCGGTTTGCATTGCTGGGGTTCGGACATTCCGGCGCAGTGGCGATCGCTTACACCGCCAGGCATCCGGACCGCGTCTCGCACCTCATCCTCTGGCATTCGTATGCGAAGTCATCGGACGTCACCAGCATCTCGCGGATCGAGGCCGCCCGCTCCCTCATCCAGAAGGACTGGACCGTATATACCCAACTCGAAGGCTATCGCGTCTCGGGCTGGGCCGGAGGCAGGGCTGCCGCGTGGTACAGCGACTACATCAAGGAGTCGGTGACCCCCGACGGCCTCATCGCCTCCTACAAGTCAATCGGCGAGACCGACGTTGCTGAGTTGCTT
>JANLRX010000270.1:0-3757 GCA_031362025.1 Chloroflexota bacterium | reverse complement strand
GTGTCGACGGTCCTGGCGGCTGCTATCGTGTTCATCAGCCCGTTTGCCGCGGTGGCCGCGGTGTGTGGGTTCCTCTGGGTCGCCGTGTTCATGGCGCTCCGAGCAGTGCGAGACGAGCGGGCGCGGGTGGATGGCTATCTGCTGACGGTTCGCGACAAGTACGACGCGCTCGTGGGGGCGTTCTCCGCAGCGCTGGACTTGAAGGACGGGCTTAGCTCCCAGCACACGAAGCGCGTCTCCCAGATCGCCTGCACGATCGCCACGGAGATGGGCATGCGCACGGACGAGATGCGTCTGCTGCGCAAGGCCGCGATCCTGGCTGACGTGGGCAAGGGAGAGATCGCACAGACGATCCTGGCCAAGCCAGGTGCCTTGAACGAAGACGAGTGGAAGCAGATGCAGCGCCACCCGGAGCTGGGCTTCGAGTTGCTGGCCGGCAGTGTCCACCTTAAGGACGCAAGCGAGATTGTGCTGTCCCACCACGAACGGATGGATGGTCAGGGTTACCCGCGCGGATTGAAGGGCGAGGAGATACCGCTGTCATCCCGGATATTGTCTGTGGCGGACTCCTACATCGCGATGACGAGCGACCGGCCGCACCGCAAGAAGCTGACGCACGACATGGCCGTGAAGGAAGTGCTGCGCAACTCCCTGACGCAGTTTGACCCGGAGATAGTACGAGCCTTCGTGCGCTGCGAGGAGCGGGGCTTGATCTCGCCGAGCGCAGAAGCGAAGACCGAAGACGCACGCGAGCGCGTGATGGGAGCGGCTTAGCCTCCGGGCGCTGACCATGTTAGAGAACACACAGTCCTCCCAGGTTGAGTTGGTGCTGGACACGTACAGAGTGTCCGGGCAACTGTCCTACAACGGCGGTCCGCGGCGGCTCGTCGATATCCTGAACAACGCGGGCGAGGCCTTTGTGCTGATGCGTGAGGCGAAGGTGGACGACCCGCTGCGCTCGGACGATGAGGCGCGCCCGTTCGAGATCGTGCAGGTGCACCTGAACACGGTGCTGTTTGCGATACCGCACGGCCAGGCGATCCAGGCGAAGGACCCGCTGGAGACGGTGCGCAAGACGGCCGTTGCGGCGACGATCGCGTTGCCGGGATTCGAGGTCACGGGGTGCATCCACTTGATGCCGGAGCTGGCGGCGCAGAACGCCCAGATGCTGGGCGCGCGACACTACATCCCCGTGACCGACGCGTGGATCACCTCGGCGGTGACGCACGAGGTTATCTGGCGGCCGGATGTGGTGGTGGTGAACCTGGCGCGTGCGGTGCTCTTCGCTCCGCACGCCCGCGCGGCCGATATCGCGCAGTCAGCCTAGACGTCGCCGTCGCCGGCTAGAGTCTGAGCGCGAGCCCAACGCTCGCTGCGGCCGGCCAAGAACTCCATGTCGCCCGTGTGGGCGGCGATGACGAGGACCAGCTTCTTTATGCTGAGGAGTTGACGATGGTAAGGCTTGCGGCCGGCGACGGCGCCTGTCTCGCAGAACTCCTTGAGGCCGGCCATGTCTATCTCTGCTCCTGCAATTATACCTGCGCGTTCTCACCGAAGAATGTGACGCCGGTCTCATACCGCGTGTGGCAATTCGTTGTGATTTCGGGGCGTTGGTGCGGGTACGGAATGTTGGGCGCAGCACGTGCACTGCGGGACGGCGTTCAGGGTTGGAGGGTGCTGCGCCCCTACAAGGGCCGCGGGTGTGCTATGCGGTGTCGAGGAGGAGGCGGCGGAGGTGGTCGATCGGCATGTTGCCGCCGGAGACGATGAGCGCGACTTTCTTGCCGGCGAGGCGGCCGGCGATCTGGATGGCGGCGGCGGTGGCCGCGGCGCCCGACTCCTCGGCGATTACGTGGGCGGTGCGGGCGAGGAGGACGACGGCGTCGCGCATCTCCTGTTCGGAGACGAGGAGCATGTCGTCGAGGCGGTCGATGAAGGTCTTGACGGGGGTGTAGTAGGCCTGACCGGTGGCGAGACCTTCGGCGGCGGTGTTGATGGGCGCCTGCTGGAGGGTGCGGTCACGCCAGGAATTGTAGACGGCCGGGGCGCCCGCGGCCTGCACGCCGATGACCTCAACGTTGGGGTTCAGGGCCTTCGCGACGATGAGGTGGCCGAGCGTGGCGCTGCCGCCGCCGACGGGTGTGACGATGACCTCGACATCCGGGAGCGCTTCCATGACTTCGAGGCTGAGGGTGGCGACGCCGGCGATGAGCGGCGGGGCGTTGACGTGGTGGATGTAGCGGAGGCCCTCGCTGCGGGCGTAGTCCTCGGCCCAGGCTCGGGCCTCCTCGAAGTTGGCGCCGTGGAACTGCACGTCGGCGCCGAGCGCTCGCATCGATTCGACTTTCATCGGGTTCGCTTCTTCGGGCATGGCGATGACGCAGCGCATCCCGCAGAGCTTCGCGCCATAAGCGAGCGACTGGCCGTGGTTGCCGGTGGACGCGCCGATGATGCCCTTGCCGCGGTCCTCGTCCGCCATGCTGGCGCAGAGGTTGACGCCGCCGCGAACCTTGAAGGCGCCGATCGGTTGCAGGTTCTCGAGCTTGAGGTAAGCCTCCAAGCCGAACTCACGGGAGATGGCGGGGTTGTGGAGGAGTGGGGTGGGTTTGAGGTGCGGCTCGATCAGGTGCTTGGCGCGGTAGACGTCGGCGAGGGTGGGGAGGCGCTCGATGTTGCGGTCGTAGACCATGCCGATGGGGTCGCCGCGGAATCCAGTCTCCTTGATGTGCTTCACCTTGGCGACGAGTTCGTCGGGCAGGATTTCGGTGCGCAGGAACCCGAGCGGCTCATAGAACGCGGGTAGGCCGACTGAGGCGTCGGTGGTGAGAAAAACTTCGTCCTGCGGGAAGCGGCGAATCAGTTCGCGAACAATGCGCTCGCCGAGGCCGCGGCCCCGCCGGTCTTCGGCGGTCCAGACGGCTCCCAGTTCGTAGGTATGCTCGTACGGCTTTACCCGCCCCATCGCGATGATGCGGTCGCCCTCGCGGATGGTGATGAAGTGCTGGGGTTCGAGGCGCTCAGTGTCGAGGCGTTCGTTGGTCAACGTGTCGTGGATGAACGCCATGTCGGCCTCGGTTACGGGGGCGAAGCCGTCGCCGGGAGGTTGGGTGGTCACGGTTCGATTGTAGCGCTAAGGCTGGAGCCAGAAGTCGGCGGGCTTGCGGTTGAGGTCGGTGAATGGGCGCGGTGAGTTCGGCGCCGGGGGTTTGGGGGTGGCCTGGGCGTGGGCGCTGGCGATGAAACGAGAGCCGACGATGCCGATGCGGACGGTCATGCGGGTAGTTTCACAACGAATTGCCTGCGGCGCAACGAATAAACGAATTCTAGGTTTGGGGCGGTTTCCCAGACGTATCGGCGGACGCGGGCCTTCCAAGCTTCGAGCTTCTTTGGTGGGTAGATTCGCTTGAATTCGAGCGACCGGCCAGCAAAGTTGATCAGGAGACCGACTTTGTGTCCGGTCGCTGCGAGGTACGTGATGACCTGGCCGATTTCGCGTTGGTGAGTTTGTGACTAAGTGCCTTAATCTCGACGATGACCGATTCCTCGACAATGTGGTCGAGATAGAGGAGCCCGATATGGGCGTCATCCAGATAAATTTCAACCGCCCGTTCCTCTTCGTGGCTGAGGCCTGCTTCGTCCAGTTTCACAGCGAGGGCACGCTGGTATATATCTTCACGCAGGCCGGGCCCCAGCGCGTTGTGCACCGCCATGGCACAGCCGATGATCGTGTAGGTAGGGTCCGTTCGAGTGCTTATCG
>JANLRX010000261.1:0-7113 GCA_031362025.1 Chloroflexota bacterium | reverse complement strand
CCCGAAGTACTTCGGGTCGAGCTCGGGTGAGCTGCGGCAGGTGCAGGAGTCGTACCGGACGGCGATGAAGTACGCGGAGGACCCGCGCGACTGGCTGGTGCTGGCGGGGCACACGGGCCGCGGGAAGACGCGGCTGGCTGCGGCGATCGGGAACTACTGCCGGGAAAACGGGCGTGAGGTGATGCTGGTGGTGGTGCCGGACCTTCTGGACAAGCTGCGCTCCGGCTACAACCCGAACAACCCGCGGGACTTCGACGACATCTTCGAACGCGTGCGAAATGCGCCGCTGCTGGTGCTGGACGACCTGGGGGCCCAGTCAGGCACACCGTGGGCGGACGAGAAGCTGTTCCAACTGGTGAACCACCGCTACAACGCGTGCCTGCCTACGGTCATCACGACAAACCTCACCACGCCGGAGATGGAGCCGCGGCTGGTGTCACGAATCACGGACCTTGAGGTGAGTACGATCCTGCTGATGGGCGCGTTCGACTTCTGGGGGAAGGCGCCGAATGCGGCGGTGCGGGCGCCGGTGCGTAGGGGGCGGCCGCGGGGGTCTTAGGTTGCCGGGTCAGCGGGATTGGGGTATTCTGGTCTGGTCAGGACTAGACTAGAATCGAGGCGACCATGACCGAGGAACGCGAGGTGGGGGTATACGAAGCGAAGACGCACCTGCCCAAGCTCTTGGACGCCGTTGAGCATGGAGAGACGATTACGATAACGCGCCACGGCCGGCCGATCGCAAAGATCGTGCCGCTAGAAGCGCCCAAGATGTCGATGGAGGAGGTGATCGAGGGTTTTCGGGAGTTCCGAAAGACACATTCTCTTCGCGGCCTCAAGATTAAGGACCTCATCAACGAGGGCCGGAAGTACTAGTGCCGATTGTCGTCGACGCGTCCGTCGTTCTCGCGTGGACGTTTCAGGACGAAAGTAATCCATATGCCGACTCAATCCTCGGCCGGCTGAGTCAAGAGGAGGCCGTAGTCCCCAGCCTCTGGCAGTTTGAGCTCGCAAACTCCCTGGTACAGGCGCAGCGCCGCGGTAGAGCTTCGGAAAGGGATATCGTGCAGCTACGGAAGCTGATCGAAAATATGCACGTTAAGACCAGCTTTCAATCTGTCGACCTGGTCATCAGAGTCGTTCTTGAACTTGCTCGATCGCACAGGCTCACCGTCTACGACGCGGCTTACCTGGAAATCGCTATGCGCGAAGGTCTCCCTCTCGCCACGCTCGATGACGATCTACGCGCTGCCGCCGAACGCGTTGGCGTCGAGCTGGCGCTCTAGCCCGGCGTCTGCCAGCAGCTTCCGCATCGCTTCGCGGTCCAGGCTGAAGTTTAGCCACGCGGCCTGGTGTTTGGCGCCGAGGCGTTCGTAGAAGTCGATGGCCAGACGGTTCCAGTCGAGCGCTTCCCATTCGACGAGGGCGCAGTTGCGGCGCTCGGCTTCGGCGACTACCTGGCGCATGAGGGCGTAGCCGACCTTGTGCGAGCGGAACTCCGGCAGGACGAAGATGTCTTCCAGGTACAGGCGTGGCAGGCCGGAGAGAGTGGAGTAGGCCTCGAAGACGAGGGCGTAGCCGGCCGGTTCGTTGTCCACCTCGGCGATCCAGGCGGTGAAGCGCTTGCCCTCGGTGAGGTCGGCCTTGATGCGCTCCGCGGCGCTGGCCTCGGGCGTGGGTAGGCTTTCGTAGGTGAGTAGCGCTGTGATCAGGCGGACGAGGAGGTCGCCGTCATTGGGGGTGGCGGGGCGGATGGTTACGGAGTCAGGCATATCGTGTGTTTTTTGGGCAGACGTTGGCCTCCCTGCCCCGCCAGACCCCTTCCAGGGTGGCGCTTGCCTAGACGGCAACCGCCAGGTCGATGGTCTGGCGGCGGACCTCGGCCATGATCGCAGCGGCGGCGGCTTCGTCCGGCTCGCAGAGGGGGAGGCGGAAGCCGCCGGCGGGGAAGCCGATCTGGCCGAGCGCGTACTTCACCGGGATCGGGTTCGGCGCGGCGGTCATGAGGATCGTCCAGAGGGGGAGGAGGCGGCGGTGGATGGCGGACGCTTCTTCGTGCTGGCCGTGCTCGTGGGCGACGATCATCCGCTGCATCTGGGCGCCGACGAGGTGCGAGGCGACGCCGACCGCGCCGTAGCCTCCGCAAGCGAGAATCGGGAGGATGAGCTGGTCGTCGCCGCTCCAGACCCGGTATGTCGAGGGCGCTTCGTCGATGATGCGGGTGATCTGGGTGAGGTCGCCCGTGGACTCCTTCACGCCGGCGATGTTGGGGTGCTGGGCGATCCGGAGCTGCGTTTCGACGGTCACGTTCACGGCGGTGCGGCTCGGGATGTTGTAGATGACCGCGGGCACGGTGATGGCGTCGGCGATGGCCGTGAAGTGCCGGTAGAGGCCTTCCTGCGGCGGCCGGCTGTAGTACGGCGTCGTGAGGAGGACGGCGTCGGCGCCTTCGCGCTGGGCGTGGCGGGAGAGTTCGATGCTCTCGGCGGTGTTGTACGTGCCGGTGCCGGCGATGACGGAGCCGCGGTTGCCGACGGCGGCCTTCACTTCGGCGAAGAGGCGGAGCTTCTCGTCGTTGGTGAGAGTGGGGGACTCGCCTGTGGTGCCGGCGACGACGAGACCCTCGCTGCCGCTATCCAGGAGCGCGAGGGCGAGGCGCTTGGCCTGCTCGTAGTCAACCTTCCCCTCGCTGTCGAAAGGCGTGACCATTGCGGTGAGCAGGCGGCCGAGTTCCATGCGGGTCCTCCAGATAGGCAGACAGGGAATTTGTGTAGGCCAATATAGCACAGAGAGGTCGCGAAAGCGGCAGTTCGCTATGGCGTCGGGGAGGCGAGGTCCTGCGGGAGGATGACGATGCGGGAGACGTACGCCTGGACTGGGTACGATTCCGCGACTGCGCCTTCGAACGTGGCCTCGACGAGCTGGCCTTCGGCGAGGGCCTCCCAGTCGCTTTCCCGGAGTTCACCACTAACCAGCTCGAAGATCTCGGTCTCGCCGTCGACGCGGACGGAGGCCTTGTCGTATTCAGTGTCGGCCTCGATCTCGCCCTCGATCAGCAGATTGCCGAGGATCTCGTCGCTGATGCCCTCCGTTTTCGTGGTGATGTGGCCGCGAATGTGGGGACCGTCAGCGGATGCGGTTGGTGTGGGGGAACGATCGTCGTCGTCCGCGTCATCGTCGTCGTCGCTGCAGGCGAGCGTGAGGAGGAGGGCGGCGGCGAGGGCCACGACGAGGAATAGGGCGGACCGGGCTTTCAAGACTTCCACAAAACTGACCTCTTTCAAACGAATTCGCGGGCCAAGCGTTCGTATAGTAGACGGAGGGAAAGCCCGGCGGGTTCCGAACATGCAACTGACGAACAACGCAAGAGCCTTTATCGGCGCAGCAGTGCTGGTCGTCGTCTTCAGTGTGGGGCTCGTGCAGTTCGGGATCATCGGGGGCGATGAGAGCGGGAAGGGCACGCTCGCGGGCAATCCCTCATCCGTCACGCCGGCCGCGCTGGGCCAGTCGCAGACGCCCGTGACGAGTTCGATGTCGGCGACGCCTGTCCCAACGGCTGCGCCGAGCGCCGGCCCGCCGATCACGGCCCCGATCGAAGTGCCGATCCTGATGTACCACCAGGTGCTGCCGGAGCTGCCCGCCGACGAGTTCGACGCGGTGCTGACGGTGACGACGGCAGCGCTCGAGGAGCAGATCTCGTACCTGACGTGCGCGGGGTACACGCCGGTCACGATGGGGCGGTTGTTCGCGGCGTTCGAGGGGCGGGAGGCGCTGCCGGAGAAGCCGGTGATCCTGACGTTCGACGACGGCTGGTCCGACCACTACACGTACCTGTTCCCGATCCTGCAGGCGCACGGAGTGACGGCGTCGCTGGCGATCGTGTCCGGGTTCGTGGAGGCGGGCGGGCCGTACGTGACGTGGGCGCAGATCAAGCTGATGTCAGACGCGGGGATCGAGATGATGTCGCACTCGGTGTCGCACGTGGACCTGGGGACGTCGGACGATGCGACGGTGCTGGATCAGATCACGACTTCTAAGGCAGATATCGAGGCGCACACCGGCAAGACGGTGGACTTCCTCGTGTACCCGTCGGGCGAGCCGTTCCGGTCGGGGAGCGTGGAGCGGCAGCGGCAGGTGGTGCAGATGCTGTCGGACGCGGGCTACCGAGGGGCGCTGCTGGCGGGGCCGAACAGCCTGACGCAGGACCCGTCGACGCCGTTCGCGCTAAACCGGGTCCGGGTCTCCGGCGGCGAGGACCTGTATACGTTTGCGGGGAGCATCTTCGGGCCGGACCCGGACTCGCTTAGCTGTCCGTAGCGGCGAGGCCTACGCCCGCATCTTGTAGCGCACAGGCAGATGCTTTGGCCCGCCCACAAACGTGGTCTGCATGAACTCAGCCTCGCCCGCTAGTTCGATCCACTCGAGGCGAGGCAGCATCTCATTGAAGATCGCCTGTATCTCCAGTCGCGCCAGCGTCGCCCCGAGGCAGAAGTGTGGGCCCATCCCGAACGCGAGGTGCTTGTTCGGGCTGCGGCCCACGTCGAACCGCATCGGCTCCTCGAACACGTCCGCATCCCGGTTGGCCGAGGGGTACGACAGCAGCACCGACTGGCCCTTCTGGATCGTCACGCCCCGCAGCGAGTAGTCTTCCATCGCCGTCCGCATGAAGTGCTTCACAGGCGTCACCCAGCGGATCATCTCGTCGGCCGCCGTGGCCATAAGCGACGGGTCATCTCGCAGCCTCTGCAACTCGCCGGGGTTCTGCAGTAGCGCGAGCAGCCCGCCCGAGATCGTCGAGCTAGTCGTGTCGTGCCCTGCCGTCGCGATGATGATGTAGTACGACATCAGCTCGCCCGGGTTCAATTGCCGTCCATCGATCTCAGCGTTGGCGATCACCGACGCCAGGTCCTCGGTTGGGTTCGCCCGGCGCTCCAACGTTAGTGCGTTGAAGTACGTGAAGAAGTCGAGCACCACCGCCTGGGCGTCCTCCGCGGTCTCACCGCGGCGCAGCTCCGGGTCGGAGCTCCCGAACAGCTCCTGCGTTAGCTTCAGCAACCGCGGCACGTCTTCGTCCGGCAGTCCCAAAAGCGAGTTGATCACCTGGATGGGGAAGTACATCGCCACGTCGCGGGCGAAGTCGCACTCGCCGTCCGAGGCCGCCATCCGGTCCACGTGCTCGCGGGCGAGGTGGGACATCCGGTCGGTCATCTGCTTCACCATCGTGTGATGGAACCACGGCGCGGTCAGCCCCCGCAGGGCAGTGTGGTCCGGCGCGTCGATGTGGATCAGCGTCTTCAGCGGCGCCGGCTGGGCGTCGATGAACGCGGGCATCAACACCGCGCGGGGATCGTTCCGGAAGACGGACACGTTCGTCTCGATCGCCGCAACGTCGGCGTGGCGGGTAATCGCCCAGAAGGGGTTGAAGCCTTCCGCCTCCACCCAATGCACCGGCGACTCCCGCCGCAGCACCCCAAAGGCTTCGTGTAGGAGCGCCTCATCCGCATACGCGGTGGGATCTACGAACACCTGGCCGGCTTGTTTTACGTCCATTCGATGTACTCTCGCGTCGTCGCTTCCATCAGTTCGTCTCTTTCGCCCGCAAGCTTATATCAGGACGGGCACAGATGGTGTCGCCTCCTCGAGAACTTCGCCAGCCGGTGACGGACGCGATTGACTCGCTTGCACGGCCGATAATAAGCTCGCCCTACCCCATCGTTGACATCAGGCGAAAGACGGAGAACGCAAAATGAAGGACCTGCTACGGCTGAGTGTATTGGTGCTGGGCGCAGTCGCGCTGGGGTTCGTGAGCGGGGCTGACCCGGCGAGGGCTGGGAGCTTGGTGGTGAGCAGCACCGCGAGCGAGGGTCCAATGACGCTGCGTGAGGCGATCCAGAGTGCGAATGCAGATTCAGGCGCCGACGTGATTACCTTCGACTCCTCGGTCTTTCCGCCGGGTAACCCCGCCACGATCGCCCTGGAGGACCCTCTGCCTGAGATAGACGGGGATGATGAATTCACGCTGGATGGTTCGAATGCCGGAGTGATCCTCGACGGGAGTGGCCTTGAGAATGGCGGCAGCGGCCTCGTCGTCACCAGTGGCAACGGGGGAGTGGCCGACGTTGCGATACGCGGGATAACGCTGCGAGAGTTTCCGGACCAGGGGCTGGATGTGTGCGGGGGCGGTCTGCCGGGTTGCCTGGCAGAAGTTAGCTCCGTGATCCTGGACGACGTGACGTCAACAGGTAATGGGCAGAACGGCATCCGCGTTCGCGGCGGGGCCGTGCACGACATCGAGATCATGGGTTGCGAATCGATGGGTAACAGCGAGCACGGCGTCTACATCACGTCCCTGGAGAATATGAGCCGCGTCGCTATCGAATCCTGCCAGGCCAACAGCAACGGAAACACCGGAATCTATGGAAACGCTGGGATCTTCGTGGAGTCGATCGAGGCGATTATCGACTTCAGCCTCGTCGACAGCTCCGCGAACGGAAACGGCACGATGGGGGTCTACTTTGATGCCGCCGAGGAGACAGTCAGGCCCGTGATTGACAACGTTGAGGCGATGACCAACGGGGGCCTGGGACTGGCGTTCAGTTCTGCGCAGCCCATGACGGGACTCCTCTTTACCGACAGCAGGATCGACGGAAACGGTAGTTTGAACGGGAATGGTCTCGGCACCGAAATCCTTGCCTTGTACATCATCGACTCGACGATCACCGGCAATTCGTTCAGTAACAACGTAGCTTCCCATCCAACGGGGGGTGTTGGCTTTCAGGTTTACTCGGAAATCGAAAGGCCAAGCGGGCTGACGATTACAAATAACACTATGACTGGCAACGTTGGCCGGGGCATCTCAATCATCACAGATAGCCCTGGGAGTCAGCAGATCGATGCGAGCACCATCTCCGGGAATTTGGTATCGGGAAACACGGGAGAGGGTGTGTTCGTCTACGATTCGAACCGGATCACGATTAGCGAGAATCGAATCTTTGGTAACGGGAAACTCGGGATAAACCTCGGGGGCGGGGAGGAGGAAGAGGAGACGACTGGCGTAACGCCCAATGACCCGGGCGATGGAGACCAGGGCTCGAATAACCTGTTGAACTTCCCGGT
>JANLRX010000158.1:0-2121 GCA_031362025.1 Chloroflexota bacterium | reverse complement strand
CTCACCCACACCGAGATATCGGAACGGCTCGGCCTGCCACTGGGTACCGTAAAGGGCCGATTGCGTCTGGCACTCGACAAAATGCGTATTGTTCTGGGGGCGGAGAGAGCAACATGAACTGTCAAGAATTCGAAGAACTGTCCGGAGCGTACGCCCTCGGCGCCGTTTCGCCTCAAGAAAAGGCGGATTCCGACGCCCACCTGCAAACGTGCGATCTTCACCCCGAAGTCGCCGAATACGTCGCGGTCACCTCTACCCTGGCCATGGCGGCGCCGGAGATGGAGCCGCCAGCCCGCTTGAAGTCGCGTCTCATGGACGCAGTACGCGCAGACGCGGCCCCCGCCCAGGTAGCGATCGAAGCCCCGAAACCGGGTTTGCTGGACACGATTGGCTCCTGGTTCTCATCAGGACGCGCGGGCTACGCGCTGTCCGGAGTGATGGCAGTGCTCGTAGCTGGGCTTGTCGTCTGGAACGTCTCCCTCCAGTCCGAAAGCGAACCGCCAGATAACGAAGTCGCCGTGCAACTGAGCGGCACCGCAACCGGGACGATTACTTACCTCAAAGATCAACGCCTCGCCGTGATGGACGTCAGTAATCTTGCGCCTCTCCCGGCTGATCAGATCTACCAGGTGTGGGCCATCTCCGATGGCGAGGCGGCCAGCCTCGGACTGCTCGAAGCCGACACCAGCGGCCACACGACCGTGATGATGCCCGGTCTTGACCTCGAAGGCGTAGACTCGCTTGCCGTCACGATCGAACCGGCCGGAGGCAGCGGCCGGCCCACCTCTGACCCCGTCGCCTCGGGCGAACTCTAGCCCCTCAAGCGCGCCGCTACCCTGCCTCCGCCCTATCCGCTCGCCCTCTCTGTTTCCTTGCATTGTGAAAATTCGAACGAGTCACCCCGTTCTGCCGTGATCCGATTTGCTGACCGATCCGAACAGCCTTTTAGAAATTCGGGCGATGAGCTCGAGTTCACCGCCAAGCCGGCAATTTGGCACATCCATCCAGGTCCACATTTCGGGAGGTCAGAATGAGACTACGAAAGCTCCTTTCGGGGACGGCCTTTGGCCTTCTCGCTGGGGCGGCGCTGCTGAGCGTGACGATCGGCAGCCCATCCAATTCCAGCGAGGCCTCGAGCCACCGAGAATCGCCCATGCTCTTGGGCGACCCTCTAGCGGACGCGACAGACCTGTACGCGTTCGTCAGCCCGGACGATGCAGACACCGTGACGCTCGTCGCAAACTGGGTGCCCCTGGAAGAGCCCGGAGACGGTCCGAACTTCTACGCATTCGGCGACGCGCCGGACTACGTGTATGGCATCAAGATCGATAACGACGGTGACGCCGTTGAGGACATCGGGTACGAATGGCGGTTCACCACCGACATCCAGAACCCTGACACGTTCCTCTACAACACGGGCCCCATCACCAGCCTGACGGATCCGGACTTCAACGTCCGCCAGACCTACGACCTGGTTCGCATCGACTACGACACCGATCAGGTGACGACGCTCGGCAGCGACCTGCCGACGCCGCCCAACAACATCGGTCCGCGGTCGACGCCGGACTACGAAACGCTGGCCCAGATGGCCGTCCAGAACCTGACCGGTGGCTTCAAGTCGTTCGCCGGTCAGCGTGATGACCCGTTCTTCGTCGACCTCGGGTCGATCACCGACCTGCTCGCGCTCCGGAACCCTGGCTCTGACGTCGTTTCCGGCTTCAACACTCACTCAGTCGTCCTGCAGGTCCCAACTTCAGACGTGATCCGCGACGAGTGTGACCCGGACATCGCCGGTGATGCCTCGAACGGCGAGTGTGTCATCGGTGTGTGGTCCACCACGGCGCGCCCTAGCGTCGACGTGCTGGGTGGACCGTCCGGCCTCGGCGGCATCTCCCGTCTCTTCGGCGATGTTGACTGCGACGGCGAAGTCGGCTCACGTGATAACCAGGGCATCCTTCGCTTCGCCTTGTCTCAGGGCCCCCTTTCCCAGACCGGTAACTGCCCCGAGGTCGGCGGCGAGGATCTCGTGCAGGTCTCCCGGCACGGCAACCCTCTCGTCAACGTTTTTGCGCTCGGCATCGCCAGGCATGAGGACATCTTCTACGGCCGCGCCACGGGCAT
>JANLRX010000107.1:0-4562 GCA_031362025.1 Chloroflexota bacterium | reverse complement strand
GCTGATCATCTCCGGCGTCTTCGTCTCGCAGAGGCACGCGGGGCTGGCGTACCCGGACTGGCCCCTCTTCGACGGCAAGGTCACGCCCGCCGACAGCGAAGTGGGCCAGCTCCACTACGCGCACCGGATCGTCGCCGGGTTTAGCGCGCTCCTCGTGTTCGGATTATTCGTCCACGCGGCGCGGGCTCGTGTGCCTTCGACGGTGGTCTGGGGGCTCGCGATTGTCTGCGCGCTTTACGTGGCGCAGGCGCTGCTGGGGGCGGCCAACATCTGGCTGGACCTGGCCACGTCTGTCCGCATCCTCCACCTGGCCCTAGCGTCTGCCGTCTGGGCCGTGCTAGTGTTCACGATGGTGTGGGCCTACCAGCACGGCCACACTCTTACGAAAGGCAGCGCTTAGCTTGGCGAGTACGGCAACAACGCGGACCGGCGTCGCCCGTGATATCGGGGGTACGCTCGCGGCTTATCTTCGGCTGACGAAGCCGCGGATCGTCGCCCTGCTGGTCATCACCACGCTCCCCGCGATGATCCTGGCGGAAGGCGGCCTGCCCTCTGCCTGGCTGATGTTCGCGACGGTGCTCGGCGGCTCAATTGTGGCCGGCGGCGCCAACGCGATGAACATGTACTTCGACCGCGACATCGACGAGCTGATGCTGCGCACGCAGAGCCGGCCCGTCCCTTCAGGCGCCGTGGACCCAGAAAAGGCCGCGATCTTCGGGCTCGCCATGGGTGGCGGCGGCTTCGCTTTCCTGAACGTTTTCGTGAACCCGCTCGCGGCGGCGCTGACGATCGGCGCCTTCGCCTTTTACGTCGTCGTCTACACGCTCGTGCTCAAGCGCCACACGCCGCTGAACATCGTGATCGGCGGAGCGGCGGGCGCGCTGCCCCCGGTGATTGGCTGGGCCGCCGTGACGAACAGCGTCAGCCCCGAAGCGGTACTGATGTTCGCGATCGTCACGCTGTGGACGCCGCCGCACTTCTGGGCGCTCTCCATCAACTACAGCAGCGACTACGCCCGCGCCGGCGTTCCAATGCTCCCCGTGGTCTCCGGCCCCGAGGAGACGAAGCGCCAGATCTTCTGGTACTCCGTCGCGCTTGTCGCCGTAACCATCGCGCTGGGCTTCAGCGGCGAGACCGGCTGGCTCTACCTCGGTTCGGCCGCGGTGCTGGGTGCCGGGTTCATGTACTACGCGACGCGACTCTGGCGCTCTCTGAGTTCCCGGCCGGCGATGGCGCTTTTCCGCTACTCCATCCTCTACCTGGCGCTGCTCTTCGGGGCGATCGCGCTCGATACGCTGGTGGGCGCCTGATGCTTCGCGTTGACGCAAGCAATGTCGTATTTGATGATAGCCACGGACTGGCCTCGGCCGGTCGCCAATCCTGTTCAAACCGACCATGAGTAGGACGCTAATGACGATCCGGCGCAACTGGTCCCGCCTGCTGCCGATGCTGCTGTTGGCGGGTCTTCTCGTGCTCTTGTTCAGCGGCTGCGAGACCGACACTCCGCAAAACACATTCGACGCCAAGGGCAAGGTCGCCGCAGACCAGCGCGATATCTTCTACCTGGCCATGTGGCCCGCGCTCGTGGTGATGATCGGCGTGCTGGGCGCGGTGCTGCTCATCTGCCTGCGCTTCCGCGAGCGGGATCCGAACTCCCTCCCGCCGAAGCAGATCCACGGCAACACCAAGCTCGAAGTAACCTGGACGATCGCCCCGGCCATCCTGCTCCTCATCATTGGCGTCCCGATGGTCTCAATGATCTATGACCTAGGCCGTGCCCCGGCCAGCGATGCCTACATCATCGACGTCGTCGGGCAGCGGTATTCGTGGGTCTTCGAGTATCCCGAGATCCTGGATGAGGACGGCTTCCCGGTGTTCACCACCGGCGAGGCGCACATCCCGGCGGGCCGCGAGGTGAACTTCCGCCTGCGTTCTCTCGACGTGATCCACAGCTTCTGGGTCCCGAAGCTGGCCGGCAAGAAAGACGTCATGCCTTGCAACATCCTGCCACCAGTCCAGGGTGAGGAGCCGAATCCCCTCGATAAGCCCGACTGCCGCGGCGGCGAGCTGAACGAACTCTGGATGATTGCTGATGAGCCCGGTACGTTCCACGGACAATGCGCTGAATACTGCGGCCTGAACCACGCCACCATGTACCTGTCTGTCATCGCTGACTCGCCGGACGACTTCGCGGCCTGGGAATACGAGATGCGTTCTGGTGGCGGCGGGGGCAACGAACCTCCCTCCAACACACCGGAAGCGACAGGGAGCAACTAGCGATGGCTGTTGCGGCACCCCAGAGAAGCGCACTGGCTAACGCCCTGCGCGGCGCTCGCTTGGCCGCCGAAGACCCGAAGAGCATCTGGAGCTGGCTCGCCACCGTCGACCACAAGCGGATCGGCGTTCTCTACGGCGTCAGCTCCTTCATCCTGTTCCTGGTCGGTGGCCTCGAAGCGCTCCTCATCCGCTCGCAGCTGATCGTGCCCGACGGCGGCGTTCTCGACGCCGACCAGTACAACCGCCTCTTCACGATGCACGGCGTGACGATGGTCTTCATGGTCGTGATGCCGATGAGCGCGGCGTTCTTTAACCTGCTAATTCCCCTCATGATCGGCGCGCGAGACGTGGCCTTCCCGCGGCTGAACGCGTTCAGCTACTGGTCGTTCCTCGGCGGCGCGATCTTCATCAACGCAAGCTTCTTCACCGGCGACATCTTCAGCGGCGAGCTGGGTGCGCCGGACGGAGGCTGGTTCGGGTACGCGCCCTTGAATTTGCCCCAGTACACGTCAGGCCATGGCATGGACTTCTACGCCCTCGGATTGCAGATCCTGGGTCTCTCGTCTCTTGCCGGTGGTCTGAACTTCGTGACGACGATCCTGAACATGCGCGCACCGGGGATGACTCTCTTCCGCATGCCCGTGTTCATCTGGATGACCCTCGTCACCTCGTTCCTGATCATCTTCGCGATGCCGGTCATCGCCGTCGCCCTGTTCGAGCTGACGTTCGACCGGCTCTTCGATGCAAACTTCTTCAACCCCGACGCCGGCGCGAACCCGCTGCTCTGGCAGCACATGTTCTGGCTCTTCGGCCACCCGGAGGTGTACATCCTCATCCTCCCGGCGTTCGGCATCATCTCGGAGATCCTGCCGGTCTTCTCCCGGAAGCCGCTGTTCGGCTACCCGTTCGTGGTCTTCTCCGGCATCTCCATCGGCTTCATGAGTTGGGGCGTCTGGGTGCACCACATGTACACTACTGGCCTCGGGACCGTGGCCAACTCCGCGTTCGGCATCTCGACGATCCTCATCGCCGTACCGACCGGCGTAAAGATCTTCAACTGGCTCGGCACGCTCTGGGGCGGCTCGCTCCGCCTCAAAACGCCGATGCTGTTCGCGATTGGTTCGGTGGCGATGTTCACGATCGGTGGCCTCTCCGGCGTACTGCACTCGATGGTCCCGTCGGACTACCAGCAGCAGGACAGCTACTTCGTCGTCGCGCACTTCCACTACGTGCTCTTCGGCGGCTCGATCCTCGCGCTGATGGGCGGCATCTACTACTGGACGCCGAAGTTCTCAGGCCGCCTGCTCAGCGAAAAGATCGGGCAGGTGCACTTTTGGCTGATGCTGATCGGGTTCAACCTCACGTTCTTCCCGATGCACATCTCCGGCCTGCTGGGCATGCCCCGACGCGTCTACACCTACAACGAAGACATGGGCTGGAACCTCTGGAACATGATGTCCAGTATCGGCGCGTTCCTGATCGCCACCTCCGTGCTCGTGTTCATGATCAACTTCTTCATCAGTATCATCCTCAAGAAGGGCCCGCTCGGCGGGAACGACCCCTGGGACGCCCGCACCATCGAATGGACGACCACCTCGCCGCCGCCACACTACGACTTCGCGGAGATCCCCGTCATCCACTCCCGCGACGACTTCTGGCACCAGAAGTACCGGGAGGACGACCAGGGCAACGTCCTTCCGCCAGTCGCGGGCGCTGCCGTCGACGCACCGACGGGTGGCCATGGCGATGCGCACGGTGAACACGAAGGCGGACACGGCGACATCCATATGCCGTCGCCGTCATACTTCCCGCTGATCGCTGCCCTCGGCTTGCCAGTCATTGCTATCGGCCTGATCTACGACTACGCACTCATCCCCGTGGGCGCTGCGCTCCTCGTCATCGGCGTCTACGGCTGGGCCCTTGAGCCCGCAACGGAGGAAGACTAGTGGCAGCTGCTGGCGGACACCTCGAAACGTCCACGGGGCTGGACAACCGGAAGCTCCTCATGTGGCTCTTCCTGGCGAGCGACTGCCTGTTCTTCGGGTCGTTCATCGCCGCTTACCTGCTGTACCGGGACCGCAGCCTCGTCGGACCGTACCCGGAGGACCTCTTCGATATCCCATTCACCTCCGTCAGCGCGTTCATCCTGCTGATGAGCAGTGTGACCATGGTGCTAGCCCTTGCGGCAATCCAGAAGGGCAACGTTCGCAGCATGCAAGTCTGGCTGCTGACGACGGCCGCGCTCGGTACCCTGTTCGTCGCCGGACAAGCCTACGAGTTCACGG
>JANLRX010000479.1:0-1837 GCA_031362025.1 Chloroflexota bacterium | reverse complement strand
CTGTGGCGGGAAGCGTTCCTCGGCATAGACTGGCTCTCGTTGCGTATGTCTCCAGTGTTCCGCGGGCTCGGTATCCCGCACGGCGACGGCTCCGCTGTCGTGGTCATCCCCGGCTTCATGGGTTCCGATCAGTACCTCGGCGACATGAACGCCTGGCTCCGCCGCATCGGCTACACCCCGTACCTCTCCGGCATCGGCCGCAACGCCGAGTGCCCGGACATCCTTTCGATGCGCCTGCACCAGACGATTGAGCGCGCGTACGAGGAGACGGGCAGTCCCGTGCATCTGATCGGCCACTCGCTCGGCGGCGTCATCGCCCGGGCATCGGCAGCCCGCTGGAGCGATAAGGTCGCTTCCGTGACGACGATGGGGTCGCCGTTCCGCGGGGTCCGCGTCCATCCGTTCGTGCTGCAGACGGCGTACCTGGTCCGCGGCCGGATCATCCAGCGCCGCACCCAGTCGGGACCGGTGACCGAGAGCGCGCCGAACTGCTATAGCGGCTTCTGCACCTGCGAATTCTTGAACTCCCTCCGCGCCAACTTCCCCGGCGACGTCCCCCAGATCGCGCTCTACACGAAGACCGACGGCGTGGTGGACTGGAAGTGCTGCATCAACGAGTACGGAGACGGCTCCGACATCGAGGTGCCGGGCACGCACGTCGGGCTGGCGTTCAACCCGCAGGTGTACAAGCACATCGCGAACTTCCTCGCGGCGCCGGAGAGCTACCGGCAAGAAGACGTAGCGTAAACACCGCCCTTACCGCGTCTTAACTAGTCCGACAGTAACGTCTATTCGTGACTTCACGTCCTCTTAAGGGTAAGGACGAGCCTATATCTCTAAAAAGGGCTCGCCTATGGAGGATTCAGATGTCTAAAGTAGTGTTTGCTCTCAGCGCCTGTATCGCGCTCACGCTTTTCGCCGGGTTTGTCTGGCAGAACGACAAGCAGAAGTCGGAGGAAGCGGCGGCGGAGAACCACCTCACCGTTGCCAGCACGCTCGACAAGGCCGTAAGTGACGGTGTCGAGGCCGGTGCGATCCTCACGCAGTACGTGCAGACGGGCGACGCGGCGCTGCTGCCGCAGATGCAGGCCAAGACCGATGATGGCGTGCGCGGCTTGACCGAGGCCCTGACACTGGCCGGCCGCGACCCGGGGAGCTTTATCCAGACCGGCTCGCAGATCGTTCAGCGCTCCGGCGAGGTGATCGCCTTGCGCCAGAGCGGCGACGTTGCCGGCGCGGGCGCGGTCCTGACTGCGCTCGGAGAAGACTACGCGGCCTTCATTGCTGTACAGCAAGAGTTCATCCAGTCCGAGCGCACAATCGCGGCGGAATCCACTGCCAGCGCCGATGACGCGGGCCAGCTCTCCGAGCTCCTGCTGCTCGCCGCCGGCGGCGTGATGGTGATCGTCGTTTGCAGCGCTATTGTCTCGGTCCTGCGCCGCGAAGAGGAACCTGCCGGGACGGTGCCCGCGTAGCCCGAGCTCCGGCTCGCAGGTCTACTCCAATGTCTACCCAACAGTCTGCAAGGTTGACCGGCGATGCGCTGGCCACAACGAGGCCGGCGGTCAGCTCCGCGCGTCCGTCCAGCATGCCCTGGTCGTCCGTGCGGGGGCTGATCGTCTCCGGGTTCGCGGTACTGGTGGTCATCCTCGCGATGGTCACGGCTGTCGCCGCCTACCAAACGTCGCGCCACCAGTCGGATCTCGAAAAGCTTGATTTCCACTCGAACCGGGCGATCCTCATTCAGAACGTGGAGACTAACGCCGCCGTCTCCGGTCTCCTGCTCCAGCGCTACATCGAAGCGGGCGGCGACAACTACCCGGCGGAGATCAACGGA
>JANLRX010000462.1:0-3735 GCA_031362025.1 Chloroflexota bacterium | reverse complement strand
CGCGCACCCGCCGACTTCTCTTCGCCCGTCTGCGTGTGGTGCCGTGGAGCGAGGGAGCGGTACTCCCCCACGAGCAGACGTTCCCGAAGCACAAGGAGGACCGCCTCCAGCTCTACCGCGCGGCTCACATCAACGCGAGCCCGGTGTTCCTGTTCTACCGCGACACCGCTCACCGCATCGCCGAGATCATCGCCGCGGCGGAAGAACACCACATCGCGCTCGAGGACTTCACGGCCGCGGACGGACAGCACCACGAGCTGATCCGCATCGACGACCGGACCACTGTTCACCTGCTGGAGGAGGCGTTCGCCGCCGAGACGCTGTACATCGCCGACGGCCACCACCGCTACGAGACCGCTCTCCTCTACCGCGACGAAGTGAAGGCCGCGCGCGACACCTGGACCGGCGACGAACCGGAGAACTTCGCGCTCGTCGGCCTCGTTGCGGAGGACGACCCCGGGATGCTCGTGCTGCCCACGCACCGTCTCACCCGCGCGAGGGTGTCGTGGTCAGACGTCCGCGCCCGCCTCGAACCGCTGTTCAAGGTCGAGCCGTTCAACGGCAGCGCCGAATCGCTCGAGACCACGGTCGATGCGCACGACGACGGCCCAGCCTTCGGACTCGCGTCAGCCGACGGCCTGTTCCTGCTCACCGTCCGCGATCCTGTCGGCGTCGACGCGCTCCTCCCCCAGGACCGCAGCGAGAAATGGCGCGCCCTCGACTACGCGATCGCCAACCACGTCATCATGGGCCACGGCCTCGGCCTCTCGGAGGACCAGATGCGCGACGGCACCCTCGTCTGGTTCACAGAAGACGCTCGCACCGCCGTCCGGCAGGTGAACGACGGCGACGCCACCTACGCCATCCTCATGAAGCCCGCCTCCGTCACCAGCGTCCTCGACATCGCCGACGCCGGCGAACGCATGCCCCAGAAGTCCACCTACTTCTACCCCAAGGCGCCGACGGGCCTGGTGTTTAACCTGCTGGAGGACTAGGGGCGCCTGACCGCCCTACAGCGTTAGCTCTTGCGCTTCTTCGCGCGGCGCCGTTCTGCCCGGCCCGGCCCCGGTGGATTAGTGCCCGGCACGAAGTCAATATGCTCCATCGACGGGAAACGGAATGAGAACTTCGTAAGTCCGCCGAAATTGGTCACGGCGAAGTCCCCGCGGGAGATGATGTCCATCCCGATTAGCATGTCCCCACCGAGGAAGCTACCCTTCGTCACACGGACGCCCGTAAAGATAACTGCGTGGGGCATAGTAATGTTCACGAGGTAGGTCTCGGACTGTTGTGGCCCACCGTGAACACCCTGGACCTGGGCGATGCCCGATGGCCTGAGGCCCAGCTCGTCAATCACTCTCTGGGTAATGACGCAGTTGGTGGCGCCCGTAATCCCAAATCGCAAGGTATTGGTTGATCTGGGGCGGCACCCCACCCATGGCGGGATCCCATGCGACGGATACGCCGCATTGATTCGTTAAAACGCTGAGAAGGCCGCCGGCAGAAGAGGTCGTAAAGGCACGAGGCGGAGTCGCTACGAAAACACCACCCGTGAACTGAACGTCTGGGTGTAGTCCCCCGTGCCTCGGGACACCCTTTGCACGAGGAACGTTCCCAATTCATCGGTCTTCTGCGTCTCGGCGACAGCCTGCAACTCATCGTCGTAGGCACCTAGAATCTGTCCGTCCTTAATCACGATGAATTTCCCATCGTACTCACGGACAAGTTCGTCCTGGTGATCGATGTAGTGTTGGAATTCCTTCTGAAGCGTGGTTTCCATGTTTGTATCCATTATAGGGATCTTGGACAGTTTGGCCACGATGCCCTTACAACCGCGCCAGCCGTATCCCCACGATCCCCGGAATCTCCCGCAGGCGTGCGATCTGCTCGTCCGTTAGCGTGTCGTCCAGCGCCAGCACCATCAGTGCGATGCCGCTCTTCTCGTGCCGGCCGACGTTCATGAAGCTGATGTTCACGCCCCACTCGCCCATCAGCATGCCGACGGCGCCGACCATCCCGGGCCGGTCCTTGTTCTCGCACAGCAGCAGGTAACCCTCGCTCGGCGGCACGTCCACCCGGTACCCGTCGATCGCCACGATGTGCGGCCCGTCATGCGCCGCCGTCCCCACGACCTCTGTCTCGCCGTCGCTGCCTTTCAGGCGCAGGGTGATCGTGTTCGTGTAGCGTTCCGGCGTTGGGCTGTGGATCGTCCGCACCTGCATCCCGCGCCGCGCCGCCACCAGGTCCGCGTTCACGACGTTGACGTGCTCGATGCTGATCGTCGCCAGCAGCCCGCCGATCACCGCCGCCTTCAAGGGCGTCACGTCGTGCGTGGAGATCTCGCCCGCGAAGTCCATCTCGACCTCGTTCATCTGGCCCTTGTGGAGCGCCGTCGCCAGCGCCCCGAGCTTCTGCGCCACCGGTACAAACGGCGCGAGCGCGGCGTACGTCTCGGGGTCGATCAGCGGGGCGTTGACGGCCCAGCGCGCCGGTTGGCCGTTGAGCACGGCGATCACCTGGTGCGCCACGTCGATCGCGACGCGCTCTTGCGCCTCTGCCGTCGATGCGCCGAGGTGTGGCGTCACCACCACGCCGTCGATCGCGAACAGCGGGTGTTCCGTGATCGGCTCCTTCTCCCAGACGTCGATCGCGGCCCCGGCGAGGCGCTTCTCGTTGAGCGCGTCCACCAGCGCCATCTCGTCCACGATCCCGCCGCGCGCGGTGTTGATGATCCGCGCCGTCGGCTTCATCTTCGCGATCTCGTCCGCGCCGATCAGTTTCTTCGTACCTTCCGTCAGCGTCGTGTGTACCGTCACGAAGTCCGACTGCGCCAGCAGGTCGTCCATCGAGACGAGGTCCACGCCCAGCACCCGCGCCCGCTCGTCCGGGACGAACGGGTCGAACGCGACGACGCGCATCTCGAGGCCACGCGCCCTACGCGCCACTTCCGAGCCCACCTGCCCGAGCCCGACGATGCCGAGCGTCTTGTCGTGCACTTCGAGGCCGAGAAACTTGCTGCGCTCCCACTTGCCGGACTTTAGCGAGGCGTTCGCCTCCGGGATCCGGCGCGCCATCGAGAGCATCAGCGCGATCGCGTGCTCCGCCGCCGACGAGATGTTGCCCGTCGGCGCGTTCACGACGACGACCCCGCGCTCGGTCGCCGCCGGCACGTCGATGTTGTCAATCCCGACGCCCGCGCGCCCGACGACCTGCAGGTGCGTCGTCGCTTCGAGCACATCAGCCGTGATCTTCGTCTCGCTGCGGACGACGAGCGCGTCGTATCCAGCCACGCACTTGATCAGCTCCTCCTTGGCCATGCCGGTCTTCACGTCCACCTGGGCGCCGGACGCGCGGAGGATCGCAATGCCGTCCTCGGCGATGGGGTCGCAGATCAGAATCTTCATCGTGGTCTCCAGCGGAATGTCGGCCATCGGGATGCCGGTAACGTCGTGGATCTGCTGAGCGAGCCGCTGCGTCAGGCGCGCGCGGCCGTTCATCACTTCGCTCAGGTGACGGTTCGTCACGCCCAGCCGCTCCGCGAGGTCCTTGAACTTCCACCCCCGGCGGACGATCTCCGCCTTCAGGGCGTTCAGGTGCTGCGTTTCGTGTGGCGTCGTCACACGCAGCAGACTACCGCATGGTTACAGATGAGTCAAGATTATCTGTATTAATCCGGAGCCTAGCGAACCGCTAGATTACGCTTGCTTCGGTATCCGAGTCCGAGGAACGCGCCCG
>JANLRX010000454.1:0-10195 GCA_031362025.1 Chloroflexota bacterium | reverse complement strand
CTCGCGGTGGCTACGATCACCTTCCTGCCAATTGGCCTCGACCCCGCCGCTGGGGCGTACCGCGTCGAACTGGCGGACGGCGCTGCACGCTTCCTCAAGGTACGCAAGGGCGAACCGAGTGAATCCGGGCTGATCGTCCCTCACTACTTAAGGGAGCGCGGAGTGAGCCAGGTCGTCGCTCCAGCCCCCACAGACTCGGGAGCCCTTTCGGCCAGCACCGGAGAGTTCACACTGATCCTCTACCCCTTCATCGACGGGACGACCGGTACGGAGCACGGGATGGACGAGCGATTGTGGATCGAGTACGGCGCTGTCCTGCGGCAGATCCACGACACGGCTGTCACGCTAGACCTTGCGCAACGGATTGGCCTCGAGACGTCCGTGCCCGCGGGGAGCGCGGAGATGCGGTGGGTGGATCGCGAACTTGATGAGCGGGTGCCGGCCGATGTCATCGAAGGGGAGCTGATGTCGTTCTGGCGGGCGCGCCGGTCAGAGATGCGGAAGCTTGTCGACGGTGCGGAGGCTCTCGGGCAACGGTTGCGGGAGAGCGATCCGCCGCTTGTGTTGTGTCACACCGACATCCACACGTGGAATCTGCTCATCGACCCGTCGGACAAGTTATGGGTCGTGGACTGGGACGACACGAAGCTCGCACCACGGGAATGCGATCTGATGTACGGCATCGGTGGCATCGGCGGATATCCGGTGCGTCCGGAGCGCGAAGAAGCGTGGTTCCGGGCGGGCTATGGCGACGTCGAGATCGACCCACTGGCGCTCGCGTACTACCGATACGCACACGTCGTCGCCGACACCGGCGCGTTCGCCGAGAGCGTTTTCCAGACGGACGTCGGCAAGGCGACGAAGCGTGAAGCCGTGATGCTGCTGATGCGGCAGTTCGAGCGGGGTGGGATGGTGGACCTGGTGTACGAGGCGGGCGCTGCGGTCGGCCTGGAGTCGTGAGAGCATAGCGACATGGAGATGCGACTGTTAGGGCGCGACGAGCTCGAGCTGTACTGGACGATCGATCGGCGCGAGATACACCACAACATCTATGTGATGAAAGACGGCGAGATGGTCTTGACGCCGTACTACTTCGACGTGAAGGGCTGGCCGGACACGAACTCCGAGAAGCTCTACGCCTGCTTCGATCGGGGCGGAACGTTCTTCGGAATGTTTGATGGCGATCAACTCGTCGGCTCTTCGGCCGTCGACACGGTCCGGCGCGGAACGAACGGCGACCAGCTCGAACTCAAGATGCTGCATGTGAGCCGCGATTATCGGGCGACCGGCGTTGGCACGACGCTATTCGAGGCGGCAAAGGATGTCGTGCGAGAGCGCGGCGCGGAGTGGATGTACGTCTCGGCGACGCCTACTGAGAACACGGTGCACTTCTACCTGGGCCGGGGCTGCCAGTTGGCGGTACCGCCTGACCCTGAGCTCCTGGCGCTGGAACCGGAGGACATCCACTTCATCTGCGCGGTGTGACGGGGAGTGCCCCGATGTTCTATTGTTCTCTTGTTCCAATGCGACATAAGGACGGTGTGTGATGGCACAGGCGACTGAGACGAAAACGGCCGTTCGCGGCCCGACGAAGCTGCTGATCAACGGCGAATGGGTAGAACCCGCTTCCGGGAAGTACTACGACGACCCGAACCCGAGCACCGGCGAGACCGTGGCGACGGTGGCGGAGGGTAGTGCGGAGGACATCGACCGGGCGGTGAAGGCGGCGCGGGCTGCGTTCGAAGGGCCGTGGTCGAAGATGCACCCGGCGGACCGCGGGAAGCTCGTCTACAAGCTCGGCGAATTGGTGCGGACGCACGCCCGCGAGCTGGCAGAGATCGACGCGATCGACGCCGGGAAGCCTGTCACCAACAGCCTGCGCGTGGACATCCCGGCGGCCATCGATTGCTTCGAGTACTACGCCGGATGGGCGGACAAGGTCCACGGCGAGACAGTGCCGGTCCGCGGGCCGCACTTCACGTACCTGCTGCGGCAGCCGGTTGGCGTCGTCGGTCAGATCATCCCCTGGAACTTCCCGGTGATGATGGCGGCGTGGAAGCTCGCGCCGGCGCTGGCCACAGGCAACACCGTCATCCTGAAGCCGGCCGAGCAGTCGCCGCTGTCGGCGCTGCGGCTCGGCGAGCTGTGCCTCGAAGCCGGACTGCCGCCGGGCGTCGTGAACATCGTCACCGGATTCGGTGAGACCGGCGCCGCGCTGGTCGAGCACCCGGACGTCGACAAGATCGCGTTCACGGGAAGCCCGGAGGTCGGGCGGATCATCATGCGCGCCTCTGCCGGGACGCTGAAGAAGGTTTCGCTAGAGCTGGGCGGGAAGTCGCCGAACGTTATCCTCGCCGACGCCGACATGGACGCAGCGATCCGCGGCGCGAGCGGTGGCGTCTTCTTTAACCAGGGCGAAGTGTGCAGCGCCGGCTCGCGGATCATCGTCGAGCAGGGGATCTACGACGAGTTCGTGCACGGCCTCGGCGAGCGGACGAAGAGCATCCGCGTCGGAGACCCACTGGACGAGGAGACGTACATGGGCCCCGTCGTCTCCGAGGAGCAGTTCGACCGCGTGATGTCCTACATCGAGATCGGGCAGGGCGAGGGCGCGAAGCTGATCACGGGCGGCAGCCGGATCGGCGACAAAGGCTACTTCGTGCAGCCTACGATCTTCGCCGACGTCAACAACCGGATGCGCATCGCCCAGGAGGAGATCTTCGGGCCGGTCGCGTCGGTGATCCCGGTGAAGGACCTCGACGAAGCGATCAGCGTCGCAAACGACACTTGCTACGGGCTCGCAGCGGCGGTCTGGACGCGTGATGTCGGCCGGGCGCACGAGGCCGCGCATCGCCTGAAGGCCGGCACGGTGTGGGTGAACACGTACGGCGCGACAGACACGCGATCGCCGTGGGGTGGGTTCCGGGACAGCGGTTTCGGGCGGGAGTTGGGGAGGCAGGCACTTGACCTGTACACTGAAAGCAAGGCAGTCTGGATAGCGCTCAAGTGACAATTGTCACAGAGAAGCCGACCGAAAAGCGGCGATAATCGGGCAAACCGGGCTGATCCAGAGCCCGTCGCAGTCCGTTCTACCTCACGAGCCCCAAACAAAAGGCAAAGGAGACCCATGGCAAACACCGAGACAAAGAGCAGCATCGACACGCGAGACAAGCTTTACATTAATGGGCAGTGGATCGAGCCCTCTGGCACCGGCACGATCGACGTCATCAACCCGACAACCGAAGAGGTCATCGGCCGCATCCCCGAAGGTAACGCCGCCGACGTCGACACCGCTGTCCGCGCCGCGAAGGTAGCCTTCGAGTCGTGGTCACAGACCACGCCCGAAGAGCGCGGCAAGTACATCCAGGCTATCGCCCAGCAGTTGGGTGCGCGCCAGGAGGACATCGCCGTCACCGTCTCGCAGGAAGTGGGCATGCCGCTCCCGCTGTCCCGGATGATCCAGGCCGGCGCCCCGCTGATGACGTTCATGTCGATGCAGGGGATCCTCGCGAGCTACCAGTTCGAGGAGCAGGTCGGAAACTCGGTCGTGGTGAAGGAGCCGGTCGGTGTGGTCGGTTGCATCACGCCGTGGAACTACCCCCTGCACCAGATCGCCGCGAAGGTTGCGCCCGCGCTCGCCGCAGGCTGCACCGTCGTCGTGAAGCCGAGTGAAGTGGCTCCGCTTAACGCCTTCATTCTGGCTGAGGCGATCGACGCAGCCGGTCTTCCGGCCGGTGTCTTCAACCTCGTGACCGGCTTCGGCCCCGTCGTGGGCGAGGCGATCGCCGCCCACCCGGACGTTGACATGGTCTCGTTCACCGGCTCGACCCGGGCCGGCAAGCGCGTCGGCGAGCTGGCCTCGCATAGCGTGAAGCGCGTCGCCCTGGAGCTGGGTGGCAAGTCCCCGAACATCATCCTCGACGACGCCGACTTCAACCGCGCCGTGACCGATGGCGTGATGAAGGCCTACGCCAACTCCGGCCAGACGTGCTCCGCGCTGACCCGGATGCTCGTCCCGAACTCCCGGATGGGTGAGGTCGAGAAGATCGCCGCGACGGCTGCCGAGCAGTACACCACCGGCGACCCGTTTGACCAGGCCACGCGCCTCGGGCCGTTGGTCTCGGACACGCAGCTGAAGCGCGTCCGCGGTTACATCGAGAAGGGCATCGCGGAAGGCGCGAAGCTTGTCACGGGCGGGGCCGAGGCTCCGAACGCCAAGGGTTACTTCGTGAAGCCGACGGTGTTCTCCGAGGTGACGAACGACATGACGATCGCCCAGGAAGAGATCTTCGGGCCGGTCCTTTCGATCATCGGTTACGAGGACGAAGAGGACGCGATCCGCATCGCCAACGACACGATCTACGGTCTGGCGGGCGGTGTCTGGTCCGGCGACCCGGAGCGCGCCAAGCGGGTGGCCCGACGCCTGCGCACCGGCCAGGTGGAGATCAACGGCGGCGGCTTCAACCTGATGGCTCCGTTCGGCGGCTACAAGCAGTCCGGTCACGGCCGGGAGCTTGGCAAGTACGGCCTCGAGGAGTACATGGAAGTGAAGTCCCTCCAGCTTTAAGAGTCGCAATTCCGAAGCGGGCCGAGAATCTCTCGGCCCGTTTCGTCGTTATTAGCCCGAGAAGTGCTTGAACGGAGCGTCCCCGTGCGCTACATTCTGGCCTTGTCCCGGTTAGCGTTCGCCCCACGAAACGCTGCCGGATTCGTTTTGAAATAACCGCTCCGGACGATATAGCGCGTCGCCTCCCTGACCGCGTCCGTGGCCTGTAGAAAGAGAGCATCCCCCTGGCGGCATCCCCCGCACCGCCGCAGCCGTTCGCCGGTCATCCCGGTCGCTGGCTTGCGTACCTGCCCGCAGTCGATGGTCTGCGCGCGCTGGCCGTGATGGCCGTCCTCATCTACCACGCGAACTCGCAGTGGTTGCCGGGCGGGTATCTCGGCGTCGAGGTGTTCTTCGTCATCAGTGGTTACCTGATCACATCCCTGCTGCTGGCCGAGCGCCGTACGACCGGGCGCACGAGCCTCTTTGGATTCTGGTCACGGCGTGCGCGACGGCTGCTGCCGGCGCTCTTCTCGCTGCTGATCGGAGTCACCGTGTACAGCGTGATCTTCCTGCCGAGGGAAGTGGCGCTGCTGCGGGAGGCGCTCCTCGCTGCGCTAACCTACGTCAGCAACTGGTATCTCATCTTCAACCACGAGTCCTACTTCGAACTGTTCGGGCGGCCGTCGCTTTTGCGGCACCTCTGGTCGCTAGCCGTCGAGGAGCAGTTCTACCTCGTCTGGCCGCTGGCGTTCTCGCTCGTCCTGGGACGGTTGCGGACGCGATACGCGGTTTCGCTGTTGCTCTCCGGAGCGATCGGGTCGGCGGCGCTAATGGCCGCGCTCTATGACCCGGTTGGCGATGCCTCACGTGTGTACTACGGCACCGACACGCGGGCCTCGGGGTTGCTCATCGGGGCGGCGTTGGCATTCGTCATGTCGCCCGCCGGTGCACGCATCTTGCCCGGCCGCTGGTGGGCGAGTCTTCCAGCGATCGCGCCGGTGGCCGCTCTGTTCGCGCTCTTCGCCACGCTGGGTGACAGCGAGGCGTTTCTCTACCGCGGTGGTTTCCTGCTGACCGATGTCGTCACGGCGGGCGTCATCGTCGTCGCAGTGCGGATGGCGGGGACGCTGCCGGGCCGGGTGTTCGCGAGCCGGCCGTTCGTCTGGGTTGGCTTACGGTCGTACGCCATCTACCTCTGGCACTGGCCCGTCTTCATGCTCACCCGCCAGCACCTCGATGTCGAGCTCCCGCAGCTCGAGCTGTTCGCCCTGCGGCTGGCGATCACGCTGGCCATCGCTCACGCCTCCTACGTGCTGATCGAGAGGCCGATGCGGACCGGCGCGCTGACTCGTATCTGGCAGTTCCTGAAGCCGAAGCGGCCGGTCTCGTTTCCGGGGCTTTACCCCAGGCCGCTGGCGCTTCTCAGCACCGTGACGATTGGCGTCGTCGTTCTCGGGATGTCGGTTGCGGCGGCAGAACCGCCGGGCCGGCCATCCTATCTTCCGACGGACGAGATCAAGGTCTCGTCGTGGTCAGAGCCGGACCGGGTCTCGGCGGCGACGCTCATCACCCAGAACCGCGAACCGGTGAGCGATGACGTCTCTCTGGAGATCGCGACTGCATCGCCCGCACCCGGAGCGCCGGCTTCCGCCTCAACGGTGCTGCCGGCGATTGTCACGGCGACGGAGAACGCCCCTGCCGATGTCGTTCCGCCGGCGGCGCCCACGTCTTCCAGCCAACCGCTGCCGGTGTCCGACGCTCGCGTCTTTGCGGTCGGCGATTCGGTGATGCTGAGCGCCGCGCCGTCCCTGGTGGAAGCGCTGCCGAACATGGAGTTCGATGCGGCTGTCTCACGCCAGGTAGAGGAAGGGATCGGGGTGTTGCGGGCCCGACGCGATGCGGGACTGCTCGGAGACATCGTCGTCATCCACCTCGGGACGAACGGCGCCTTCACGACGAGCGAGTTCGAGGAGATCATGTCGGTGACGGCGGGTGTGCCGCGCGTTATCTTCATTAATCTAAAGGTGCCGCGCGACTGGGAGGGTGGGAACAACAGCGTCATCGCTGAGGGCGTGGCCCGGTTCCCGAACGCACGGCTGATAGACTGGCGGGGTCTGAGCGATGGCCACCCCGAGTACTTCTACGAAGACGAAATCCACCTCGAACGGTCAGGCGGGGACGCTTACGCCACGCTGATCGCCAACGCCACGAAGTAACGAGATGAGCGACACGAACGAACCCCAGGTCACCGAGTTGATCGTCCACGGCATCGTCGTGGGCGTGTTCCAGGAGAACTGCTGGGTGCTGGGCAACCGCCGGACGGGCGAGGCGATCTGCATCGACCCCGGCGATCAACCGGACGACATCCTGGCGATGGCCCGCGACATGGGCGTTTCGATCAAGGCGATCGCCAACTCGCACGCGCACGTCGACCACATCCTCGGGGTGCGGGCGATCCAGCAGGCGACCGGCGCGAAGTTCTACATGCACTCCGGTGAAGCGATGATCGCCGCTCGGACAGTGGAGACGGCGCAAATGTTCGGGCAGTCCGCGGAGCCGCCGCCCGATCCCGACTTCCAGCCGATCGACGGTGACGAAATCGAGGTGGCCGGGGTGAAGCTGAGGGTGATCCACACGCCGGGCCACACACCGGGAAGCCTTTCCTATTACACCGAAGGCCTGCTCTTCAGCGGCGATACGCTCTTTGCCGGGTCGATCGGGCGGACGGACTTGCCGGGCGGGGACTACGAGCTGGAGATGGCGAGCATCATCGACAAGCTGCTGGTCTTGCCGGACGAGACGATCGTCCTCCCGGGACACATGATGGAGACGAAGATCGGGACCGAGAAGGAGATGAACCCGTTCGTCCGCCAGGAGATGGCCCGCCGCGCCGGCGGCTGATCTCTACTCGATATCGATGACGGCGTCCGGGGTCACGTTGACCCGGACCGAGCCGAGACCCACGACCGTGACATCGACGCCGAACGGCGGATCGTGGGACGCCGCGCCTTCGTCCACTCCCCAGACCGCGGCCGTGGCCAGGTGACCGGACAGGAGCAACTGGACCTGCGCGCTCTCGGCGAGCACCTGGAGGCTTAGCGTCCGCTGGCGATCGCAGTCGCCCGACGGCTGGGGCGAGGCGGGAAGTCCGGCGAACCGCCCGCCGAAGAGGAAGGCCACCCCGAACGTCCCGTCATCCGACGCGAAGTCGGCTGTGTCGGGCACCGGGATCGCGGCGTCGGGCCGGTCGCGTCCGGGGCCGCCGGCGGCGAGCAACGGAGCGGTGCCAGCGGTGTCGATGCCGGTTAGGTAGTCGATCGCGCCGAACGCGTCGTCGGTAGCGCAGTCATAGATGATCGAGACGTCGTAGGTCTGGCCGGGGTTAGCGGCCCAGGTAGCGAGAACCGGCAGGAGTTCGCCCTCGGCGTAGTTGCCGCTTCCGGCGCCGAGATCTCCGAACCACCATTCGTTGCGGACGTTGGACCAGAGGGCGGCGGCGACGCTGCCCTGGGGGGTCGGCGGAACGACGACGGGCGGCGGTGACTCAGCCGGCGTGGTCTCGGCCGAGGTCGTCTCGGCGGGTTCGGAGGCGGAGGGCGTTTCGCCTTCCGGTGTGGGTTCGCTCTCGGTCGGGGTCTCGCTGGCCCCAGCGACGATGCCGTCGCCCGACCTGTCGTCGTCAATGACAGCGACACCGATCGCGATGACGATGCTGAGGACGGCGGCGAGGCCGAGCGCGGCGAAGAGGGTCAGCGGCGCCTTCATCTCGTCCGAGATCTCCGGCAGCTTCATCGCCCGCGGCATCGCCGGCCGGGTGAAGGAGGGTCGGCGGAGTCGCGCCCGGGTCATCTGGGGCATCGCCGGGCGCGGCATTCTCGGCATGTTGACGCTGGGCATCCGGAAAGCCGGGATGAGCCGGCGGTACCCCGGAGTGGGCGCCGGATCGAGAGACGGCAATTCTGGCGCCTTCTCGGACGATGCGAATGTTTCGACCGGAGCTGGAGGGGGCGTGGCGGGCTTCTCAGCGCGTGGCAGATTCGGGCCTGGTTCTAGCCGGCTGGGCTCGAGCCAATCGCGGACGGATTGGAGTGCGCTGCCCAGCGTTCGGCTGATGGAGCCAGTCGTCGAAGCGAAGGCGCTGCTGATTGGGGCGGCCATACTTTGCACCGAGGCGCGGGCCGAAGCAGCGGGTGTGCGAGTGACTTTGGCTACGGGGAGAGGTTGCTCGGGCGTGCGGTCACCTTCCCAGTGCCAATTGTCGCCCTGGGAGCCGCGGCGTGCTACGAACCGGTCTCTCATATCTGATCTTCGCGCTATTGTTAGGCTATCCGTATCTGAGCCAGGCCAAACCCCATACGGAGTCCGCCTTCAATGATAGTAACCGGACAGCTGGTGGATGCGTTACGAGTATACAGATGCGTGCTGTAGTTAGGGATCGCGTACCTGCCTGATAGGCCAGGACGCGACTTCCGGGGGGAAGGAGTCCCTAACCACAGCACGCATTTTGGCCTCGGGCTCGACATAAGAAGGCTGCGATGCGGTGTTTTTGGGCCTGCGTGCGATCTTTTTTGCGTGTGTTGGTTTCTTAATCGCGGCGTTTAGTGGGCGTCGTAGCTGTGATTTCAGGATTTTGGGGCGTCCGGCGGCCCGGTCTGTGACCCCCGACGGTCGCCTCCAGGGGCCCGGTTCTGGCGGAGTCGTCGGGTCCTGGACCGGGAGCTGGAAGGGGTGCCGGACGGCGTGCTATGAGAGTTCAGAGCGGGCAAATACGGCGACCGGGGTTAACCTTTCGCTCCAAGCCTACGTTTAATGATTTGATATGTACCAAGCCTTTCTCGAAAGGAAGGAGAGTTGTCTATGTGAGGGGGTTGACGCTCGCCTCAGGCGATTGATAACGTCGCAAAGAATCGAAGGATTTATGAAGCTATCCCATCCAAACGAGCAATCAATATATATAAGGAGGCTGAGATGACGCTTGCAGCGCCAAGGTCTCGCCAGAGTAGGCTCACGCTTGCGCTGGCGATTCTTGCTGCGACCGTTGCGCTCGGTGGTGGTCTTCTGTTTTGGTCCTCACAGGCCAGTGCAGACGTCAACACCGCAGCGGTATCGGTAGCACAAACAGGCGGGCCTAATTCCCCGCAACCCGGCGATCTCGTTCAGTACACATTCACACTGAGCGGGTCAACTGGTGCACCAACCGCCAATGCGGAACTTATCGTCACTGTTGACGGTGGAATTCCGAACGGCGTGTCAGGTGCTAACGCAAACATCGAGGTCATCACCGGCACGGGCATCTTTGCCGGCGCCGGTGAGTGCACGATCGACGGCGGTGCGAAAGAGGCCCAGTGCCTCGACCCGACCGGTGTTGGTTGTTGCGCCGGCAGCACGGTGGTTATCGATGTTCGCATCCTCCCCTCAGTGGGTGGAGACGATCAATTGAACCCGCCCGACTGCCTGCTTCAGGACGGTGGCGCTGGTTCTGCTGACTGCACCACCAACATTGTGGCGGTGGACATCGCAACCGGTGCGCCAGCTGACGCAACCAACCCGCCAGGTATTGCTCACACCTTCACGTTCGCCCTCGCTGACGGCGTGACTTGTGGGAGCGACGCGGTGGCGAACGACGGTGCGACCGGCCGCACATGC
>JANLRX010000451.1:0-4814 GCA_031362025.1 Chloroflexota bacterium | reverse complement strand
GCGTGAGGTCATCGCGCGCGTTGTAGACGGCAGCCGCTTCCACGAATTCAAGGCGAACTACGGCTCGACGCTCGTTTGCGGGTTCGCCCGCCTGATGGGCTACCCCGTCGGGATCGTCGCAAACAACGGCATCCTCTTCTCGGAGAGTGCCGTCAAGGGTGCGCACTTCATCGAGCTGTGCTGTAAGCGCAAGATCCCGATCGTCTTCCTGCAGAACATCACCGGGTTCATGGTCGGGAGGAAGGCGGAGCACGAAGGCATCGCCAAGCACGGCGCAAAGATGGTCACCGCCGTCGCCTCCGCCGAAGTACCGAAGTTCACAGTGATCCTCGGCGGCTCGTACGGCGCCGGCAACTACGCAATGTGCGGGCGCGCCTACTCGCCGCGCTTTCTCTGGACCTGGCCCAGCGCTCAGATCAGCGTCATGGGTGGCCAGCAGGCGGCGAGCGTGCTGCTGGAGGTGCGGTTGGAGAACATGCGCACGGACGGCCACGACATGTCGCCGGAGGAGCAGCAGGAGTTCATCGCGCCGATCCTCGAAAAGTACGAACAGGAGGGCAACGCCTTCTACAGCACCGCCCGGTTGTGGGACGATGGCATCATCGACCCGATGGACACCCGCACTTACCTGGCGCTCGGGTTGAGCGCCGCCTGCAACGCGCCTATCCCGGACACGAAGTTCGGTGTATTCCGGATGTGAGATGACAGACAACCTGCGGATCGAACAGACAGACGGCGTCGCGCGCATCACCATGACGCGACCGGAAGTGCACAACGCCTTCAACGAGGACCTGATCAAAGGGCTGCACGACGCCTTCGTCGAGATCAGCAACGCTATAGACGTGCGAGTCGTTGTGCTCGGCGGTGATGGCCCCTCGTTCTGTGCCGGCGCCGACCTCGACTGGATGCGCCGCGCCTCCGACCTGAGCGAACCAGCGAACCGCGCCGATGCGTGGCACCTGGCCACGATGCTGCGGGCGGTAGCCGACTGCAAACACCCGGTCGTCTCCCAGGTGCAGGGCATGGCGATCGGTGGTGGCGCTGGCCTCGTTGCCGCCACGGACATCGCGATCGCCGCGGAGTCTGCCCAGTTCGCGTTCTCCGAGGTGCGCCTCGGCCTGACTCCGGCCACCGTATCGCCCCACGTCATCGACAAGATCGGCGCAGGGCGAGCGGCGCCGCTGTTCCTCACCGGCGACCGCTTCTCGGCGGAGCACGCGGCCGCGATCGGCTTGATCTACCGCGCCGTGCCGGACGACCAGCTGGCTAGCGCTGTCGAGGATGTGGTGCAGTCCGTGTTGCTGGGCGGCCCGAAAGCCCAGACCGCGGTCAAGAAGCTCGTCCGCCGCGTCGTCGTTGAGCCCCGGGCCGACGTTGACCGGTACACCTCGGAACTCATCGGCACGGTGCGGGCGAGCCCGGAAGGCCGTGAGGGCGTTCGCGCTTTCCTCGAAAAGCGAAAGCCGAGTTGGTCGCCGAAGGACTGAGGTCGATCAGCCGGCTCCTGATCGCCAACCGCGGCGAAATAGCGGTGCGTATCGCGCGCACCTGCCGCCGTCTCGGGATCGAGACCGTCGCCGTATACTCGGATGCCGACCGCCGGGCGCTCCACGTACTGGAATGCGACCGCGCCGTGCACATCGGTGCGTCTGCACCAAGCGCCAGCTACCTGAACATTCCCCGCATCATCGAGGCCGCGCGGGAGACGGGCGCGGATGCCCTCCACCCCGGCTACGGCCTGCTGTCCGAGAACCCGGCGCTTGCCGAAGCCTGCGCGGAAGCGGAGATCACATTCATCGGCCCTCCCGCTGAGTCGATGCGGATCATGGGCGACAAGGCGAACGCGCGCGCCCTCGCGATAGAGCACGGCGTGCCGGTCATCCCCGGCTACCAGGGCGAGAACCAGGACGTCGCGTTCTTGCTGGAGCGCGCCGAGGAGATCGGCTTCCCGATCATGATCAAGGCCGTGGCCGGCGGCGGCGGTCGCGGGATGCGTCTCGTCGAAAAGCCTGAAGCGTTCGAGCGCGCGGCAGAAGCGGCCCGGCGCGAGTCCGAGCGCGCGTTTGGGAGCGGCGGACTCGTTCTCGAAAAGGCGATCACTGCTGGTCGTCATGTCGAGATCCAGGTGCTCGCCGACGAACGCGGCAACACCATCCACCTCGGCGAGCGCGATTGCTCCGTCCAGAGACGCCACCAGAAGGTGATCGAAGAGTCACCGTCGCCCGCCGTCGACGCCGCGCTGCGCGAGCGCATGGGCGAAAACGCGATCCGCCTTGCGAAGGCTGTGGGATACACCAACGCCGGCACCGTCGAGTTCATGCTGGACGAAGACGGGAGCTTCTACTTCCTCGAGATGAACACCCGGCTCCAGGTGGAGCACGGCGTCACCGAGCTGCGCACCAATACCGATATCGTCGCACTCCAGCTATACATCGCCTGCGGCCAGGAACTGCCGTTTACGCAGGAGCAGGTCCAGTTCGGCGGCCACGCGATCGAATGCCGCATCTACGCCGAGGACCCGCTGAAGAACTACACCCCGAGCCCCGGCCCAGTGAAGGTCCTCCGCCAACCTACCGGCTCCCACGTTCGCAACGACATCGGCACGTACGAAGGTGACGAGATATCGACCTACTACGACCCGATGATTTCCAAGCTGCTCACATGGGGCGCCAACCGCCTCGAAGCGCTGGAATACATGGAAGAAGCGTTGGCGCAGTACCGGGTGGAAGGCGTGAAGACCAACCTCTCGCTCCTGCGCGCCGTCATCACCCATCCCGCATTTCGCGCTGGCAGCGTCACCACGCAGTTCCTCGACAAACACCTCGCCGCCGACGCGATCGCCGGCACCGCGACCGAGGAAGTGTTGCTCGCGGCCTTCGGCTACGCCGTTCTCAGCGCATCGCACCCGGATCCCTGGCACGCCGCCGGCCCGATCCGCTCGGGAGGCACCGCGCACCTCGACATCGAATACGGCGGCAGGGTGCACACGGTCGATGGGCAGCGGGAGGCCGGCGCCAGCGACCTGTGGATCGTCTCCGCCGTACACAGGGACAAGAGCGTCCGGTTCTCGTTCGCGGCGGGAGACCGCATCCTGATGGAGTTTGAAGATCAGACCGTGTCCTGCCGTGTGACGCCGCGGCCGGGTGGCGTCGAGGTCACCTCTGGAAACCGCGCCTACGCCCTCACCTGGGCCGCCGGTGAGCACCAGCGCGGGACGACGGAAACACCCCGCGCAGCGGCCCTCACTGCGCCTATGCCGGGGCTTGTGCTGAAGGTGCTTGCCCGCCCCGGACAGAAGGTGAAGGCCCACCAGACGCTCGTCGTGCTCGAAGCGATGAAGATGGAACATAGCATCGAGGCTCCGCACGACGGCGTCGTCAAGGCCGTGCACTGCAAAGAGGGCGGCCGCGTGTCCGAGGGCGCCGTCCTCGTCGAACTCGAACAAAAGTGATGCGCCTCCCGGACCGCGTTACGATCACCGAGGTAGGCCCGCGTGACGGGCTCCAGAACGAGGCGCGCGCGATCTCGCTCGAAGACAAGATCAAGCTGATCGACGCACTCTCTGGCACCGGCCTCACCCGCATCGAGGCTGCATCCTTCGTTAGCCCGAAGGCGATTCCGCAGATGGCCAACGCCTCCGAAGTCCTCGCTGGCATCCAGCGGCGTCCCGGCATCACCTACATTGGCCTCGTGCCGAACGAAACCGGCGCGCGAAATGCCATCGAAGCGAATGTGGATGAGATCTCGGTCGTCGTCTCCGCCAGCGAGTCCCACAACCAGGCGAACGTGAACCGCTCCGTCGCGGAGTCCCTCGAAGGGCTGCGCAACGTCGGTGGGATGGCCCGCGACGCAGGCATCCCGTGGACTGCGTACATCGCGACATCGTTTGGATGTCCGTACGAGGGTACAGTCGATCCCGGTCGCGTGATCGAGGTCGCCCGCGAGTTGCAGGACGTGGGTCCGGCTGTCCTCGCCCTGGGCGATACGATCGGTGTCGCGAACCCGCGCCAGGTCACCGAACTCGTCACTCAGTTCGCCGACGCGATTGGGACGCCGCCGCGCCTTCACTTCCACGACACGCGCGGGATGGCGCTGGCCAACGTCGTCGCCGCGATGGAAGCGGGCGCGACCGAGTTCGACGGGTCGATTGGCGGGCTCGGCGGGTGCCCGTACGCGCCCGGCGCCTCCGGCAACGTCGCGACTGAGGATATGATCGCAATGCTGCACGCGATGGGCGTCGAGACAGGAGTGGATCTCGACGCGCTTCTCGAAGTGGCATGGCTGGCTGAGGAGGTCGTTGGCCGGTCGCTGGAAGGGCGAATGAAGCGAGCCGTTCCGCGTCCTGCGCAACGGTAATCCAGGTTCCGGAGGGGCACTGATCTGAATAACGGCGCTGACCGAACTACCTACAAGGATGAGGGTGAACTTGCCGCCGGGCTCCGGCGTCGGGACCCTCTCGCTATGGAAGTACTTTACGACCGGCACAGCAGACAGGCGTTTGGCCTGGCGTATCGCATGCTGGGCGACGGCGCAGCGGCCGAGGACGTCGTTCAGGAGTCCTTCCTCTCCGTCTGGCGCCAGTCCGAGCGCATCGATACAGCGCGTGGCAAGCTCCAATCGCTCGTGCTGACAGTGGTGCACAACAAGGCGATCGACTTCCTGCGCTCCCGCAAGAGTGGTTCTTATGACCTGCCCCTCGAACCGGCCGTATCGAAGGCTGTTGAAGGTGACTTCACTGACCGCGTTGCCGCCGCTGTCGACGGCGAAGTCGTCCGCGAGGCACTCGACTCACTCCCCGACGACCAGCGCGAGGC
>JANLRX010000190.1:0-3110 GCA_031362025.1 Chloroflexota bacterium | reverse complement strand
CCGGGTGATCGCCTCGCGCCTCGTCGTCCGCCGTCTCCACAACGGCGAGCGCGTCTCTCAGCTCCTGCGACCAGGCGCCCAGCCCTGGAGCCCCAGTTGACGCCACCGGCGTGCTTTCGCTTCCCGTGGGAGCCGGTGTATCGGTGGCACCGTCGTCATCATCGTCGCCGCCGCACGCGACGGAACCAAGAGCAAGCATCACCACAAGCGCAAACGTGGCGAACAAGAATCGTATCTTCATGAGACCTCCTCAGTACACCATGGTAGCGGAACGACGGGTCACGGAGCGACAGCCGACTGCTGGACGACGACCCACTAACGTCCGATCTCCGGGATCGACAGTCCCCTGCAGATCTTCAGCGCGAGTTTGTCAGCGATCTCTGCGTGCCTGGGAACAGATTCCACTTCGCCCGTTTGTGGGTTCAGCCAGAGCGAGCGCGACCGCCCCTCGCTTCAAGTAGCACCCGTGGCGGCGCAGGTGACGGAGGAGCGCCGTCCGCTTCATCGATTGTGACGATCTCTTTGCTGGCGTCCGGCGGGATTCCGCGCATAGCGTCTTCGCGGCGATCCTCCAGGATCAGTTCGATCGCGTCGGCGAGGCTTTTGCGAGCCTCATCCTTGGTCTTGCCCTGACCGTTGGCTCCGGGGATTTCCGGGCAGTAGGCGACGAACCACTCCCCGTCCTTCTCGATTATCGCCGTCAACTCGTTGTGCATGTGCCAATTATAGCCGCTAGAACACCACCGGACGCCGCTCCCGGAAGCGGTACAGCTGCGCCGGGCGGTGCCGTCCCTCGCTCGCATACCGGCCCGTCGGCTCCAGGATGCCGAGCGAAAGGATGCGCTTGCGGAAGTTCCGCTTGTCCAGCGGCTCCGAGAGGATCGCCTCGTACGCCTGCTGCAGCGCAGAGAGTGTGAACTCCGCCGGCAACAGCGAGTACGCCACATTCGAGTACGCCAGCTTGTTCCGCAGCCGCTGCACGGCGAGTGCGATCACCTGGTCGTTGCGGAAGGCCAGCTCCGGCAAGTCGTCAACGGCGCACCACGCCGGCTGCCACTCGTCGCGCCGCGCAAGTCGGGCGCTCCCGCCGTCCACGAGTGCCCAGTACGCCACAGCGATCGACCCCTGGTCGTCGAGGTCGGAGAATGTGTACAGCTGCTCGAGGAACACCTCGCTGACACCGGTCTCGACGTCGAGTCGGCGGGTGGCCGCATCGAGCAGCGACTCGCCCTCCGTCAACAGGCCGCCGGGGAGTGACCACGCGTCCTTGTGCGGCTCCGCGCTGCGCTTGATGAGGAGCACCCGCACGCGCCCCGCCTCCACCGTGAAGATGACTACGAGGACGGCTACCTGGCGCTCGGAACCGTTGGCCATGCGCTACGCGAGCGCCGCGGCCGCTACGGCTTCGCCCTGGAGTGACCAGGCCGTCGTGCGGTCGATGCGCACCTGGATGAAGTCGCCGATCGCGGGCGGCGGGTCGCTGGTGAAGTGCACGAGCTTGTTCCCGCGGTTGCGCCCGGTGAAGGTGCCGTCCTTCTCGCCCTCCACCAGCACCTCCTGCGTGGTGTTGAGGAGGCGACCGTTGATCTCGCTGGACACGCGCTCCTGCAGCGTCTCGACCGCGTGGAGGCGGCGCATCTTCTCCTCCTGCGGCACTGTGTCCTCCATGTGCCGCCAGGCGATCGTGCCGGGGCGCGGTGAGTACGCGGCGACGTGCACCTTGTCGTACCGCACCTCGGCCAGCAGGCTGAGCGTGTTCTCGAACTGGGCCTCTGTCTCGCCGCAGAAGCCGACGATCACGTCCGTGGAGAGCGCGGCGTTCGGCGCATGCTCCCGGATCCGGGCCACACAGCTGCGGTAGTCGTCCAGCGTGTACCCGCGGCGCATCTGCGCGAGCACGTCATCGTCGCCCGCCTGCACCGGGATGTTGAAGTGCTCGCAGACCTTCGGCAACTCCGCAACCGAGCGGATGATCCGGTCCGTCATGTCCCGTGGATACGACGTCAGGAAGCGAATCCGCGCGATTTCCGGGATGGCGCTCACCGTCTCGAACAGGTCGGCGAGGTCCGTCTTGCGGTCGGCGCCTTCGGGCAGCGGGAGGTCCTTGCCGTACGCCTCCACCGTCTGGCCGAGCAACGTCACCTCGCGCACACCCTTCGCAGCGAGCGACCGCACCTCGCGCTCGATGTCCGCGATCGGGCGCGACTTCTCGCGGCCGCGGCGGTAGGGGACTATGCAGTAGGTGCAGAACTTGTTGCAGCCGTGGACGATCGGCACGAACGCCGTCGGCCCCTTCGGCTCCGGGAACGTCTCCGGCCAGAACTCGCCGCCGAGATCGGACTCCGGCAACAGCGTGCGGATGATCACCTCGAAGTTCTGCGGCCGCGCCCAGACGTCTACATACGGGAAGCGAGTGCGGAGGTCGTCCGTCTTCGGCCCCACCATGCACCCCATCACCGCGATCTGCAGTGGGCTCTCCCGCCTCCGCTTCAGCTTCCCCAGGCGCCCCATATACCCGGTGGCCCGCTCCTCCGCCTTCTGCCGCACCACGCACGTATTCACCACCGCGAGGTCCGCCTCATCGGGCCCGCTCGCAGCCTCCCAGCCCAGGTTCGCCAGGCCGGCCGCCAGCTTCTCCGAGTCGGCCTCGTTCATCTGGCAGCCTTCAGTCCAGATGTGATAGCGCATAACGGGCTAAGTGTACCGCAGCGAGCGCCCCCTCATCCTGAGCCCGTCGAAGGGCCTTCGAGCGAAGCTCGACACTACAACAGAGCCTGTCGAAGCGAGGTTCCAGCAGACTACGGCGCTCCCGCGCTCCGTTCTTCCAGCTGATCCTCCGATACCTGCTCCAAAAGGTTAGCCGACTGAGTCGCGGCGTCCTCGCTATCACGCTCCTCTGGAAGTCGTGGTGCAGCGGCTGACCAGGGCCGAAGTTGTTGCACGACATCTCGATAGAACCCGAGCAGCAGCGATGAAGCCTGACCGGTAAACGAGCCCTGGGTTCCAGCTCGTTTGCTTCCCATCTCACCAACCTGCGCGATCGTGAAATTCCGACATCCCTTCGCCTTGTCCTGCGCGAGTGCAAGCTTCGGCTCTTCCTTCAGGTCGCT
>JANLRX010000411.1:0-1733 GCA_031362025.1 Chloroflexota bacterium | reverse complement strand
AGCGACGATGCTCAATGCCCGCAGCCGGTTGATATCGGGCCGCAGGACGAGCGTGAAGTACAGGTTCAGGCCTGCCGGGGACTCCCACTTACGCCCGAAACGCCCGCGCCCCGCCGTCTGCTCCTCCGCGATCACCACCGTTCCCTCGGCGGCGCCATCCTCCGCCTCCTTGCGCGCCACATCCATCGTGGAGATGGTGGAGGTCAGGTGGACGATCCGTCGCCCGACGGATTTGGTGAGAAGTACAGACTCTACTTCGGCGAGGTCGAACGGCATCCCCAAAATCGTAGGGACAGAGCTTCAGCTCTGTCAAAGGGCGGGGAGGGTGAGCGCGGGACAAAAAAATCAGGGGGCCGGTTTCCCGGCCCCCTGTGTCCGGCACGCAGAATTGTCTACGCACCTAAAGCCTATTGAGGCTACACCAACACCTCGGAGAGGTGAGGGTGTGAATAGACAGAACTGCGGCCAGTACTATGGTGGTCCATTCACATCACCTCCTTTCCTGCCACGCATGTTAACAGAGCCCGCGCCGGTTTTGAAGTGGGTTCGTGTCCCGAAAATGTGCAGTGCTGGAAGGGGAGTATCCAGGAGCAAGTAGCAAGTAGCCAGAAGGGCCGGACTACTTGCCGTAGCCCAACTCGCGCAGCGCCTTCCGCGCCTCCACCCGGTCGTCGCATTCGTATGCTTCGGCGCCCAGGTGCACCTCGCGCTCGTGCCCCTTGCCCGCCAGCAGCACCGCGTCCTCGTCCACCGCCATCGAGATCGCCTGCGCCACCGCCTCCCGCCGGTCCGGCACGACCGAGAAGTCGTGCCCCTCGCGCTTTCCCGCCGCTCGCATCCCCTCAGCGATGTCCTGCAGGATGGCGTAGCGGTCCTCCGAATACGGATTGTCGTCGGTGATGAAGGTGTAGTCCGCCAGTTCCGCCGCCACCTGCGCCATCCCCGGTCGCCGCTCCTTGTCGTGCTCACCGATACACCCGAAGACCGTAATTATGCGCCCGCGGGAGCGCTCTCGGAAGAATTCGAGGATGCGGCGCAATGACTCTGGGGCATGGGCGAAGTCGACGACAACAGTGAACGGCTGACCGGTGTCTATGCGCTCCATGCGACCCGGCGCACCGGGCCAAGATCCGAGAGCTGGAGCGATTTCATCCGGAGGCAGCCCCGCGATCAGTGCAACTGCACTTGCCGCGACGGCGTTCGCTACGTTGAACCAGCCTGGCTGCGCCAGTTGGAAGGGAAACTCAGTGTCTCCATCGGTGACGGGCCACTCCGCTGCTATCTTTCCCTGTGAGCCCCACTCTGTTGGTTCGGCGTAGGCACCGATGTTAGATGACACATCGGAACCACTGTAGCGAACGACCCGAGCTGATGTGGCCTCTGTAAATCGTTGGTACGCGTCTACGTCATCTAGAATCGCCGTCTTCACGACACCTTTGTCCACCGACTCATCCAGCATCTCAAACAGCCGCGCCTTCGCGGCCACATACGCCTCGTGGCTCCCATGGAAGTCCAGGTGATCGCGCCCGATGTTCGTCAGCACAGCGATGTCGTACTCGCACTCGTCCACGCGATGCAGGGCCAGCCCGTGGGACGTCGCCTCGATCACCGCCCATTCGCATCCCGCCTCCACCATCTGCGCCAGCATCGACTGCACCTGCGGGGCCTCCGGCGTCGTGAAGCGACCCGTGTCCGGCAGCAGTTCATCGCCAATCCGGCACTCCGCAGTGCTG
>JANLRX010000188.1:0-1874 GCA_031362025.1 Chloroflexota bacterium | reverse complement strand
CGGGACAACCAGGCGCTATTGCGGAAGGTGCTATCGCAGGCGGCGCTCTCGCAGACGGAGCCGTGTCCGGACGTTGGGTCGGAGGTAGGGGTCAGCTAGCGGACTGCGGGGCACTGCCGGCACGGGTCACTGCGCTTCTTTGAAGACGCTGTGCGCGCCAGACGGGCGCGGCGCGCGACCTGAAGGTGAGCCGCTACGGTTGGGGACGCGGGCGTTGACGCATGCGTGCCGCCGGTGCTACTTTCGCGGCATCTAGTTGAGGGGGTGTCGTGTGGGCGCTGATACAGCAGGGAGTCGATTGATACGGACGTTGGGCGTTTGTGGGCTGGTGGCGAGCGTGGCCGTGCTGGCCGTGGCGGTGTTCCAGCCGGGCTCGGCGAAGTCGGCGGCCGGACGGTGTTGTCGCAGCCCGCGCTTTCGCAGACGCAACCGTGCTTCGCGATTGGCAGCGAGGTGCTGGTGGGCAATTTCATCCTGTATCACTGGGCCGATGCGGACTGCGACTCTGAGATGACGACTCGGGACAACCAGGGGGTGCTGCGGGTTGTGCTGGGGCAGCCCCCGATATCGCAGACCGGACCTTGCCCTTACGTGGGTTCGCTGGTGACGGTGCCGTAGCCACCGGTGCGATGACATACTGACGGCGATGAGACGCTTCTTACTCGCCGTTGCCCTGTGTGCGTTGGCGCTCGTGGACGGAGGTCCGGCGGCAGCGGAGGAGCCGGGCTGGGCGAGTGCCAGCGCTCAGGGTGGCGCTAGGGCGAGCGGCGTGGCGGTGGCGCCGGACCGCGAACCGGCGGCGGTGATCGGGGCGGATGAGCGCCAGCAGGTGGCGGACACAAGCGTGTACCCGTACAGTGCGGTCGCGTACCTCGAGGTGTACATGGGTATCGATACGTTTTACTGCACAGGGACGTTTGTCGGGCCGGATGTGCTGATGACGGCGGGTCACTGCCTCTGGGACGAAGACCACGAGTTCGCGGACGATATTTACGTCGTGCCGGGCAAGGACGGGGCGTTCGAGCCGTATGGGTTCGAGTTCGCGGCGAGCTGGGCGGTGCCGCAAGACTTCATCGACAGCGGGGGCTCGGACAGCGAGTGGGACTTCGGGGTGATCTCGATGGCGGACGACGACCTCGGCACGGCGGTGGGGTGGCTGACGATGGCGAACCTGCAACGCACGACGCTGACGCGGCCGGACTTCGAGCCGGCGATCATCGGCTACCCGGCCGACAAGAGCGGGACGACGATGTGGGGGGCGTCGAAGGAGAGCTTCCAGGACGTGGAGGACTTCCTGCTGTACTACGACATCGATACAGCGGGCGGGCAGAGCGGGTCGGCGATCGTGTCGTTGAACCTGGGCGAAGTGTTCGGCGGGTACGTGGTGGGCATCCACACGACGGGGACGCCGAGCTACAACTTCGGGTCGCGGGTAGAGGACGAGTTCCTGGAGGTGGTCCTCGATATGTGCGCGGGTCTCGGGTGCACGGTCGATTCGTATACGGAGCCGATCTCGTCTGGCGATACTCTGTGGGCTGATGCGGACTGCGACGGCGAGCTGACGACGCGGGACAACCAGGCGATCCTGCGGGTGGTGTTGTCGCAGCCGCACCTCATCCAGACGGAGCCGTGCCCCACCGTGGGCGCGCTGGTGACGGTGGGCGGGTTCGGGACGCAGGCCTGGGCGGACGCGGACTGCGATGGTGAGCTGACGACGCGTGATAACCAGGCAGTGCTCCGGAATGTGCTGGCGCAGGCGGGGCTATCGCAGACGCCGCCGTGCCCGGCGATCGGGGACGAGGTTGGAATAGTGCAGGGTGAAGGGTGAAGGGTGAAGGGTGAAGGGAGAAGGGTGAGGGGTGAAGGGTGAAGGG
>JANLRX010000171.1:0-5252 GCA_031362025.1 Chloroflexota bacterium | reverse complement strand
TCGTGGAAGCGGCTGCCGTCTACAACGCGCGCGATGACCTCACGCACGTCGAAGGAACGGCGCAAGTCATCCGGCACGACGCCGTAGATCTGTGCTGCGTCGTAGAGAGGCGGCTCAGCCGGGGTCAGCTCCCAGGGTGGTGGCGGCGGAGACTGGCCCAGGTTCGCGACGATGCTGCGGACCGTGGCCAGCGCGTCGGCGTCCGTCTTCGCGAAGTGGTCCGCGACGCCGGAGATCAAAGTGTGGACGGCCGCGCCGCCGAGATCCTCTGCCGTCACTTCTTCGCCGGTTGCCGCGCGGACGAGCGGCGGGCCGCCGAGGAAGATCGTCCCGGTTCCTTCGACGATGATCGTCTCGTCGCTCATCGCTGGGACGTAGGCGCCGCCGGCCGTACACGAGCCCATGACCGCGGCGATCTGCGGGATCGACTTCGATGACATGCGCGCCTGGTTGAAGAAGATGCGCCCGAAGTGATCGCGGTCCGGGAAAACCTCTGATTGCATGGGGAGGAACGCGCCGCCGGAGTCCACGAGGTAGACGCACGGCAAGTGGTTCTGCTCGGCAACCTCCTGGGCGCGGAGGTGCTTGCGGACGGTCATCGGGTAGTACGTGCCACCCTTGACGGTCGCGTCGTTGGCGACGACCACGCACTCCCGCCCGGAGATGCGCCCGAGCCCGGTCACGATGCCCGCGCCGGGTGCGTCGCCGCCGTACATCTCCCAGGCAGCAAGTGGGCTCAGTTCCATGAACGCGGTACCCGGGTCGAGCAGGCGGTTGATGCGGTCGCGGGCAGTTAGCTTGCCACGCGAACGGTGGCGCTGGACCATCTGCTTGCCTCCACCCTGCCGCACTCGTTCCAGCGAGCGCTGCAACTCGACGACGAGCCCGCGCATGCGATCGGCGTTGGACTCGAATTGGACGTCCGCAGGGTTGATGGTGGTCTGAAGGACGGGGACGGAGGCGCCTTCGAGGAAGGCCTGGGCGGCCGCGCCATCGCGCCGTTCCTGGCTGATCGTCATACGGCTCCCGTCAGGCGTATTATGTCAAGCATTTCCGGAATCGCCCTCCGCCCGAAGCTTAGCACCGCCGCAGGGTCAGCGCCACGAGTCCGGCGGACGCCAGTCCTCCCAGCGCTCGTCATACGGCGGACGCCTCGCCAGGAGCCATTCGACAGCTCGCTCGCCTTCGGCCCGGAACGCGGCGGCCTCCTCCGGGGTAACGAGGCCTCGTTCGACTACTTCGGCCAGCTCGTCTTCGTCCTTCCACACCCACGCGGACATGTTCGGTTCGACGACGACGTCGAGAAAGTGGTCGGTGTACTCGAACCCGGTTTCGGTGCGCACGAGATCCGTTTCCAGGTTGATGTACCACTGCAGAAGCTGCCATTCGTCGTCCCAAATCGCGAGGACGGAGTGGTCGGCGCCGGGAGCGTGCGCCGCGAGGAACCGGCGGTCGGCTGGAGTGGCCGCGGGCACAAGCTCCCACTGCGGAGGCGGTATGCGAAGACGCGTGCCGTCCGGGCCAGCGGCAACCATCGCCGGTATGGCCGGCGGCGTGTAGACGGCGATCACTTCGGGTTCGTCGCGCACAACGATGCCTCGTCGCAGCTCCCACGTTTGGCCGTCCCAGACCTCGCGGAGGTCGATCCATTCGCCCGGCTCGAAGCGCTTCACGTATGCAAGTCTACGTGGGTGGCTCGCTTGGGAGATTTACGAGGACGGGAGCTTTTCGCGAAGGACGTCGACGAGATTCGCGATCGGGACGCGTTCCTGGGTCATCTCGTCGCGCTCGCGGATGGTGACGGCGTTGTCTTCGAGCGTATCGAAGTCCACCGTCACGCAATACGGGGTGCCGATCTCGTCCTGGCGGCGGTAGCGCTTGCCGATGCTCTGCGAGTCGTCGTACTGGGTCATGAAGTGTGGGCGCAGGGCTTCGTGCACGCTTTTGGCGACCGGGACCAGTGCGTCCTTGCGGGATAGCGGCAGGATCGCGACCTTGATCGGCGCGAGGTGCGGCTTCAGGCGGAGGACCGTGCGCTTCTCGTCGCGCACCTCTTCTTCGGCGTAGGAGTCGATGAGGACGGTCAGGAAGCAGCGGTCGACGCCCATCGCGGGCTCGATCACGAAGGGGAGGATGCTCTCGCCGCTCGCCTCGTCGAAGTAGCGGAGGGACTTGCCAGAGAACTCCTCGTGCTGGCGCAGGTCGTAGTCGCTACGGTTGGCCACGCCCTCGATCTCCGAAAAGCCGGCGAAGGGGAAGTCGTACTCGATGTCGGCGGTGCGCTTCGAGTAGTGCGACAGCTCTTCTTTGGTGTGCTCCCGGATCCGCAGGTTCTCCTTGCGGACACCGAGCTCTTCGGTCCACCAGTTGAAGCGGAACTCCAACCAGCGGTCGTGCCACTCTTCGTCGTCGCCAGGCTTCACGAAGAACTCCATCTCCATCTGTTCGAACTCGCGGTCGCGGAAGATGAAATTGCCGGGTGTGATCTCGTTTCGGAAGGAGCGACCGATCTGGGCGATGCCGAACGGCAGCTTGCGGCGCATCGTCGTCAGCACGTTGTCGAAGTTCACGAACATGCCCTGCGCCGTTTCCGGCCTCAGGTACACTTCGGAGGCGTCGTCCGCGACGGGCCCGACGAACGTCTTGAACATCAGGTTGAACATCCGCGATTCGGTTAGCTCGCCGCCGCAGTCCGGGCAGCGCAGCTCGCCCTTGTCGTTCGCGGTCAGGTCGTCGGTGCGGAAGCGGTGCTTGCACTGCTTGCAATCGACCATTGGGTCGGCGAAGGTGCCGACGTGGCCACTAGCCTGCCAGACGCGCGGGTTCATCACGATCGAGGTCTCAATGCCGACCACGTCGTCGCGTTCTTGCACCATCTTCCGCCACCAGGAGCGCTTGATGTTGTTCTTCAGCTCCACCCCGAGCGGGCCGTAGTCCCAGAACCCGCCGAGACCGCCGTAGATCTCGCTGCTCTGAAAGACGAAGCCGCGCCGCTTGCAGAGCGACACGAACGTTTCCATCGAATGCTTTTGCTGTGTAGCCATGAACGTGAGTTTATCGGGTGGCGGGTTGGGGGTCGAGCCGCGCAGCGAGCCCGTACGCTGGCGCCCCGCTCCGCACGGGTCTACAATTTCGGCATGGATGACTACGGTCTCGACATGGACGAGGTAGCCAGGGTGATTGACAACGCAGACGTCCTCGTCGTGCGGTTCGCGATCCTCGAAAAGCGTCTTCTAGTGGACACCCGGACGACCGAAATGGAAGGCCCGATGATCGCGATCGTACCCAAAGCCGGCTCGGTCGAGGAGCGGTTCAAGAGCTTGAAGAAGCTCCGCCCGCGCTTCCCTCTTCCCGACAAGATCATGTCCTTCATGTGGCCCCGCCATATCGACACGTTCCGGAACTCCGGGCTGGCCCAGCGCATCGAGGCGAGGCTTGTCGCGCTCGGTGGGAACGACATGGCCGGGAAGGTGACGCGCGCCCTTGATGACCTGGCCCGCGAAGAGCGCGCGGAGGTGATCTCCGCCATCACCGGCGCGGAAGGCTACCAGACACTCTGGCAGCGCGCCAGCTAGAGCCCGGTTCAACGTACCGTCCCTGCCGCGTACAATCGTCCCTGGAGTAGCTCTTGGCGCCTGAACAACCACCCGCAGCCACCACCGGCCCCCGCGTGATCGCTCGCGAGGATGTCCGCATCGTCCCGAAACCGTGGGGCGAGGAGTGGTGGCTGGCCCACGAGGAACACTACGCGGCCAAGGTCCTGATCGTGAAGAAGGGCCACCGCCTGAGCCTCCAGTACCACGCCCGTAAGCACGAAACCCAGTTCGTCGAGATGGGCCGAATACGGTACATCCTTGGCGAGGCGGGGCGACCGGACGAGCACCGAGAAGTGATCGTGGAAGCCGGTTCGGTGATCGTGCTTCCGCCGGGCTCGGTACATCGGCTGGAAGCGCTGGAGGACACCCGCATCTTCGAAGTCTCGACGCCGGAACTCGACGACGTGATCCGGATCGAGGACGATTACGGGCGCGAGGGCACCGACAAGCCATGAGCACGATCGACCTGCGCAGCGACACCGTGACGCTCCCGCCACCCGAAATGAAGCGCGCGATGATGGACGCGCCCCTCGGCGACGACGTGCTTGGCGACGATCCGACCGTCATCCGGCTGCAGGAGATGGCCGCCGAGATGATGGGCAAGGAAGCCGGGCTCTTCGTGCCGAGCGGGACGCAGGGCAACCTGATCGCTCAGCTCACGCACTGCCCCCGCGGCGTCGAGGTGATCGTCGGAGAGCGTGCCCACATCCTCGTGTTAGAGGTTGGCGGCGCCTGGACTGTCGGTGGGCTCGGACTGCACCCCGTCCGTCAAGATGAGCGCGGGCGGCTGGACCTGAAGGCCGTACGCGCCGCCATCCGCCCAAACGACAGCCACTTCCCGCGGACGGGGCTGATCTGCGTGGAAAACACCCAGAACCTCTCCGGTGGCACTGTCCTGGACGAGGACGATCTCGCCGCCGTCCGCGCGCTGGCCGACGAGCACAAGCTACCGGTGCACATGGACGGCGCGCGCATCTTCAACGCTGCGGTCAAGCTTGGCATCCCGGCATCGCGGCTGACCAGGCATGTGGATAGCGTGAGCTTCTGTCTTTCGAAGGGCCTTTGCTGTCCTGTCGGATCGGTGCTCTGCGGTTCGAAGGAGTACATCGAAGAGGCGCACCGCCACCGCAAGATGCTGGGCGGCGGAATGCGACAGGCCGGGATCCTCGCGGCGGCGGGGGTCTACGCACTCGAGAACATGGTCGACCGCCTGGCCGACGACCACGCCAACGCCCAGATCGCTGCCGACGCTCTTGTGCAGATCGCGGGCGTGAGGCTCGTGCCGCCGCCGGAAACGAACCTTATCTACTTCACCGTCGATGGTTGGGACCTCGGCAAGCTGGTACGCCGGCTCGCCAAGGAAAGCGTCCTCTGCTTCGACGAAGGCGGCCGCATTCGCTGGGTCACTCACCACGGTATCGAGCGCGCGGACGTCGAAGAGGCGGTCTCCCGGCTGCGCACTGTCCTGGCGGCCGGCGCCTAGATGACGCGGTCGCTCGTCCTGTTTCTCGCTGCACTAGCGGCTCTCCTAGTTATGGCGTGCGAGACGTCGGAATCGCTGACGTCGAACGACATCGTCGACACGATCCCGTGGGAAGTCCCGGAGACAACACAGTATCGCGTACTGGACAAAGACGACGACAACGAAGAAGTCGG
>JANLRX010000266.1:0-6822 GCA_031362025.1 Chloroflexota bacterium | reverse complement strand
CACGCAGCGCGAGCAGCGTGGCCAGCGTCAGTCCGCCGCCCGCGGAGTCACCGCCGATAACGACGGTCTGCGGGTCGATGCCCTGGTTGAGCATCCAACGATACGCCGTCAGCGCGTCGTGGAGGCCGGCCGGGAACGGGTTCTCGGGCGCCAATCGGTAGTCGACCGACAAGGCACGAGCACCGGAGACCCGTGACAACCGCGAAACTAGCTCCGCGTGTGTGTTCACAGATCCGATAACGTATCCACCGCCATGCAGGTAGAAGATCGTCGCAGCGCCGGTCGAGTTCGGGGCGCTGATCCACTCCGCCGGAACGCCGTCCGCGTCCACCTTCGTGCGGGTCACGTCCGCGGGAACTTTGAAGATCTGAGTTGCGTTCTCGAACGCAGCGCGGCCTTGTTCCAGCGTCGCGTCCGCCGCGGATGGGCGCGCCTTGAGCATCTGGATAATCGTCTGAAGTTGCGGACTGGCCATCGTGGCCTCCTTTCGGTTACCAGCGCCAATGTTGTTTCGGCAGCGGCCTTCTGTCAACGCGCGGCGACGCCAAGGCCCGCCAGCACTTCCTCCCGCACCTCCCGGTACTTCTCGGCGAAGGCCCACAGCAGGCCGAAGCAGCCGGACGCCATCATGTCGCCGTGGGGGACTGCGTAGTACACATCGGGCATGGTGCCGGCGACCTTCCCTCGCTGGGGCCCAGTTACGGCGATAACGTAGCTCCTCGACCTCTTCGGTGGCCCGTGGTCTGCCTCCGCGTAGTACACACCGTGACCCTTCGAGTCGAAAACCTCCTCGTGACGGAGGTCCGCCTCCCACAAGCGCGTCGCAAAGTCCGCAATTCGCTCGGCGGTCATCTCGCCGGTGTGGTGCTCGTACAGCGAGATGATGTGGGTGCCGCGGAGGTGAAAGCAGAGCGCGTGCATGTTGCCAAGGTTGAGGAAGAGTTGCTCGTCCGCCCCTGCGACCCTCGGGTCCTGCAGCGCGCCGAGGGCGGCGGCTGGGCCGGTGTCCAGGAACACGACACGCTCCTCGTCGGCGATCGCTTTGACAACGGCTCGGGCGCGGGTCAGGTAGTCCGGGATTTCGTGTGGCCGGTAGGCGAACGCGCGCAGGTCGTTGCGCTCGCTCACGACGCGTCGCAGGTGATCGAAGCGGAAGAGCCGGTCGGAGTAGCCGGGCGGCGATGCCCCGTGGTCCAGACAGCCGACCGCGATCCCGTCGAAGTCGCCCGGCACGTCGAACGCAGCGAGCGCCGTTCGGATCGCGCCGAGGTCGAGGTCGCGCAACGTGACCTGCTCCGCGTCCAGCGTCGCGATCTCATCCTCACCCACGAGCGTCACGCCCATCCGCTGGACGTTCTCCAGGTCGTCGTCGAACGTGGTTGCGGCTTCGGGTGTGGCATACGCCGGGTGTCCGGCCTGCAGGTGGTCTTCGAGCGCCCAGTGGCACGGCCCGCCGCCCGCGATGGTGCCGCGCAGCGCGACGGCCCGACCCGCCTCAGTCGCGCGACGGATGCGCTTGGCGGCGATCTGCGTCGGCGAGGGCATGATCAGTTGAAGGGCGTTCTCCACCGGCTCCGACGTATCGTACAGCACGATGTCCTGGGTGCCGGTGCCAACGTCAACGGCGAGTATGCGCATGCTCGGATTGTAGCGGTGAGGCGGACACCAGGGTTCTTTCAAATGTTGCAATGCCGACGTTACGTCCGCGGCAGAAGTGGGTGAGGCGGTCGAAACCCAATCCCCAATACGATGGGTTCATGACAGAGCGAAAGGTTTGGGGCACCCTCGGAGGACTGGCTGGGCTTCTGCTATTGATGGGGTTCTTGGCTCCACCGGGGTCTGATCACGACGTCACAGCCGTCCATGCTGCGGCGTTCGATCGCGCCCCGCAACAGGTCTTTCATACCGCAACCGCAGACGTGTTTACCTGCGCGGATGGCCTGAGCATCCCAGCGGGTATCGAAGTCAAAGGTCAGAAGTTTACGGCCGTCGGGGAACTCGTGAGCGGACACGAAAACGACTTCACCGTCCGTGCGTTCCCGGCACAAATCTTCGCGACGCTGACGCCAGACGCCGCTACCAGCGGTTCGTTCTTGCCCGGCGATATGGTTCGAACGTCTGGCTTCATCTCGGACGGCAGGTTCTTCGCGACGAGTCTCAGCCCGTCGTGTGGCGCTCCGCCCATGGTCACCGAGGTTACCGGCACGCCCGCGCCGTCGCCCATCGCCGTCACCACCGACGCGCCCGCCGTCACGGCTGCCCCTGCGATAGTCCCAGCGGTCGTTGTACAACCAGAGCCGGTGCGCGAAGCCGACGACAGTGCTGATGACGATCGTGACGACGATTCAGATGAGGATTCGGATGATGTTGAGTCAGACAAACCAGACAAGCCCGATAAGGACGACGGTGACGAAGACGACGACTAGGGTCTAGTCGCTGCCAATACGTTCAGCACCGGCCATGTACGGGCGCAGCACTTCGGGCACGACGATCGAACCGTCGGCCTGCTGGTAGTTCTCGATCACAGCGATCATCGTGCGGGGCAGGGCGAGGCCCGAGCCGTTGAGCGTGTGCGGGTGCTCGGGCTTGGCGCCCTTCTCGCGGCGGAAGCGGATGTTCGCCCGGCGCGCCTGGAAGTCCGTGCAGTTCGAGACAGACGACACTTCTAGCCACTCTTCGGAACCCGGCGCCCAGACCTCGAGGTCGTACGTCTTCGCCGCGTTGAACCCGAGGTCGCCGGTGCAGAGCTCGATCACTCGATGGGTGAACCCGAGCGCCGCAGCGATCCCCTCGGCACTCGCTGTCATCGCCTGCAGCATTTCGGATGACTGCTCCGGCGGCACGAACCCGTAGATCTCGACCTTGTCGAACTGGTGGCCGCGCTTGATCCCGCGCACGTCCCGGCCGGCCGACATCTTCTCGCGGCGGAAGCAGGGGGTGTAGGCGGCGTACTTCAACGGCACCATCTCTGGCTCGAGGATCTCGTCGCGGTGCATGTTCGTGAGTGCGACCTCGGCCGTCGGGATCCACCAGTAGTCCTCTTCGGCGTCGTGGTACATGTTCTCGGCGAACTTCGGGAGCCAGCCGCCGGCCCAGAGGTTCTCCTCCTTGATCATCGCCGGCGGGTATACCTCCGCGTAGCCGTTCGCGAGGTGGTAGTCCATCATCCAGGCGATCAGTGCCCGCTGCAGTCGTGCGCCCATGCCTCGGAGCACGTAGAACCGGCTGCCCGCCAGCTTCACCCCGCGCTCGAAGTCGATGATGCCGAGTGATTCGCCCAGCTCCCAGTGAGGCTTCGCGTCGAAACCCAGCGGCTGCGGCTCGCCTGACTGGCGTACCACGACGTTCCCGCTCTCGTCCGGCCCGATCGGCGCGTCTTCGGCCGGGATGTTCGGGATCTCGAACATCACCTGCCGCAGCTCTTCTTCGAGCACCTTGAGGCGCTGTTCCTTCGCTTCGAGCTGCTCGCCCAGGAACGTCGAGCGCGCGGTCAGGTCAGAGCGGCGGTGTTCGGCGTGCTTGGCCTCTTTGGTGTCCTCCTGCTTCATCGCCCGCGCCAGCTCCCCGATCTCCTTCGACAGGCCGTTCCGCTCGGCGCGTACCGCTTCTACCTCGGTCAGGAGGGTCCGGCGCTCCGTGTCCAGGGCGATCGCCTGGTCCAGCGGCGCTTCCATGTGGCGGGCAGCGAGCGCCTTCCGCACGAGATCCGGCTGCTCCCTCAGAAGCTGTATCGAAAGCATGGGTATAGGGTTGCCCGTGGCGCTTCGAGCGTCAAGCGCACGCCGACCTCATCGTGAGCCTGTCGAACGGCCTTCGGCGCAGCCGATCGCACGACTGAGCTTGTCGAAGTGCTCTCGTCACACGCCTCGCACGTGCTCGATCGCCGCCATCCCCAGCACACGCACGTCCTCCGGCACGGCCGCCGAGACCCCGCACCCCGCCACGTCCATCGGCGCGTTCTCCCGCAACTCCTCCTCTGTCACCCAACGTAGCGTGGCATCGTCCACCCGGGAATGCTGCGCGTCTTCGATCGGGCGCACGAAGTAGATCAGGTCGATGTGCTTGTGCGGCTCATCGGGGCCGGGGATGTCCTCCAGGAGGATCGTGTACGGCGCGGGGAGTTGCTCCGGATAGGCGAACCCCAGGGTCTGCGGTGTCGGGACCACTTCGCACACGAGGCCGGTCTCCTCGAGCACCTCGCGCAGGGCTGCGGTTGCCGGGTCTTCGTCCGGTTCGATGTGGCCGCCGGGCGGCATCCACTGGCCGAGGCGTTTATGCCAGTGCAGCAGCGTGGCGTCCCCCCGCACCACGAAGGCCGTCGCCGTGAAGTGCTGCTTCACGCGCCCGTCAGCAGACCGAAGTCGAACTCGTCGTAGCGTTCGATCACCCGGTCCGCTTCCTCGATTGGCGGGAGCGCTGTGGATGACGCCCGCGACTGGATGGTGAACATCCCGGCGTCCTTGGCAGAGCGAACGCCGTTGAGCGAGTCTTCGACCGCGACACAAAGGGCGGGCTCGATGCCAAGATGCTTCGCGGCCAGCAGGTAGAGGTCCGGCGCCGGCTTGGCGTGCTTGACCTCTGAGGCGGTTGCGGTCGCCTGGAATATACCTTCGAGGCCGATGCCGCGCAGCGTTGCGTCCGCCCAGTTGCGGAACGATGCCGTCGCGAGGGCGAGTGGCACGCCTCGGGTCTTCAACGCAACGAGAAGATCGCGGACGCCCGGGAGTGGCTCGATCGGCGAGTCGAGCATCTCCATCACGGTCACGTCATACTTCCGGAGGAAGCCGTCGATCGGCTCGTCGATGCCGAGATGGTCGAGCACCCACTGCCACGCCGCTTCCGTCGATGAGCCGATGATGTGCCTGTAGGCCTCCGGCGTCACGATCTTGCCGTACGGGCGGAGCACGATGTTGAACGCTTCGTGGTACAGCGGTTCGCCGTCCCACAGCACGCCATCGAGATCGAAGACGACAGCCCGGTAGTGGCTGCTCAAGCAGGCTTCACGCAGTCGAACATGATCATGTACGGCACCCGCTTCCACTCGCGGAGGTAGTCGCGCTGTTCGAGCACCTCCTCCGGTGGATACGGCTCGATGATGCGGCGGATCAGCAGACCTGCCCGGGACAGCGCCGCCGTGTTGTCAGTCAGCGTGCGGTGGTAGTTGATCGTCTCGGCGGGCGCCGTCGGCCACATCTTGAAGCGGGTCTCGCGCGACGGGAAGTAGTTGTCGATCTTCTTGTACAGCTTGTCCTTGTCCAGCATCGGGATCGTGCCAGGTATCCGCGGCTCCCACGTTGCACCCGGAGGGCTGAAGCACGGATGCACTTCCGACGAGAGGAATCGCCCACCCGGCCGCAGCACGCGCGCGATCTCGGCGTAGGCGCGCTCGTACTTCATGACGTCGAGGATCGACAGGTAAGCCACGGCCGCGTCGAACGAGGCGGCGGCCAGCATATTCATGTCGGTCATCGAGTCGTTGATGTACTCGATCCCGAGCGGGTTCTCAGATTCGATGCCGCGCGCGATCTCGATCATCCGAGTCGACAAGTCGAGCGCGGTTACCTGTGCGCCTCGCTCGGCCAGCATTCGGGCGAAACGGCCCTCGCCACATCCGACATCCAGGATACGCTTGCCGGCGACGTCGCCCATCACTTCGAGGTGCGGGACGTCGAGGACCATCACCCGCGTCTGGTCGGTGTTCGTGCGCTGGCGTTCCGCCCAACCTTCGGCTATCGCTTCCCAGCCCGCGGCGCCTGGCTCGTTGGTCGTGTCGGGCATCACGCCTACTGCGACTCTCGTAGGGCCGGGAACAGGATCACTTCGCGGATCGATGTCACGCCCGTCAGTGCCATGATCAGCCGGTCGATGCCGATGCCGAGACCACCCGTCGGCGGCATACCGTGCTCCAACGCGACAAGGAAGTCCTCGTCCGCGACCTCTGCCTCGTCGTCGCCGGCAGTCCGCAGCAGCGCCTGTTCGATGAACCGCTCGCGCTGGTCGATCGGGTCGTTCAGCTCAGTGTATGCGTTCCCCACCTCGCGGCCGCAGATGAAGAACTCGAAGCGCTCCACCTCGTGCGGGCGGCCCGGCTTGCGCTTGGCCAACGGCGATAGCTCGATCGGGTAGTCGATCAGGAACGTCGGCTGCATCAGGTGCGGCTCGACGTGGGCCGTCATGAGCTCGTCGATCACCTTGCCGCGCCCCCATGTGTCTTCGACGTGAATGCCGGTGCCACGGGCCGCCTGCCGGAGACCGTCGGCGTCCGGGTGCTGGTCGATGTCGAGCCCGCAGCGGTCGAGGATCGCCTGGCGTAGCGACAGGCGCGGCCAGGGCGGCGTAAAGTCGATGACTTCGTCCTTGTACGGGACTTTCGTCTCGCCCAGCGCGTCGCCGGCGACCTTGTAGACCATTTGCTCGACCAGCTCCATGACCTTGTTGTAGTCGGAGTAGGCCTCGTACAGCTCCAGCATCGTGAACTCTGGGTTGTACTTCGTCGAGACGCCTTCGTTGCGGAATATGCGCCCGATCTCGTACACCCGGTCGAAGCCGCCGACGACGAGGCGCTTCAAGTACAGCTCCAGCGAGATGCGGAGGAAGAAGTCGCGGTCCAGCGCGTTGTGGTGCGTGACGAACGGCCGCGCCGCTGCGCCACCCGCGGTGCCCTGCAGAACCGGCGTCTCCACCTCGATGTAGCCGCGGTCGTCCAGGAAGCGACGGATGCCCGAGATCACCTTCGAGCGTGTCTCGAAGATGCGGCGGGCTTCTTCGTTCGCCATGAGGTCGAGGTAGCGCTGGCGGTAGCGCGCCTCGATGTCCTGCAAG
>JANLRX010000169.1:0-11944 GCA_031362025.1 Chloroflexota bacterium | reverse complement strand
AAGGCGGCGTGGCCGCGCGAACCCAGTTCCGGCTCCACGGAGGCGACGATGACGTGCACGGCGGCGATACCCCCGTTGGTGATCCAGGTCTTCACGCCGTTCAGCACCCATTCGTCCTTGGCCTGGTCGTACACCGCGCGGCACTTCAGCGAGCTGACGTCTGAACCCGCGTCCGGCTCGCTCACCCCAAAGGCGCCGAGCTGGGTCTTGCCGTTACCGTCTTTGAAACACTGCGGGACCCACTCCATGATCTGCTGCGGGGTGCCGTTGGCCACGATGCCCGCCACCGCGAGCGTCGAGCCCATGATCGCGAGGCCGATGCCAGCGTCGCCCCAGAACAGCTCTTCGTTGCAGATCGGCATCATCAAGCCGGTCGGGTCGCCGAAGCCGTTCTGGATGAACTCCCAGGAGTAGATCCCCACCTTGGCGGCCTCTTCGATCACCGGCCACGGCGTCTCTTCACGCTCGTCCCATTCGTGGGCGACCGGGCGGATGACGTTCTTCGCGAAGTCGTGAACCCACTTCTGCATCTGGCGCTGCTCATCGCTCAGATCCATGCTGAAAACGGTGGCAGCGGGTGCGGCTGTTGGCACCTGCGGAACTTGAACCATCACTGTCCCCCTACTCCGTCCGCCCTTGCAGACGAGTTTGTTTAAGAGAAATTAACCCGAAATTAGGCCACGGAAATCGTAGTTTAGCGGTCGCTAAGCTGACAAGTCCCTGAAAAATGCCTCAAATACGATGCACGATTCTGGTTTCTACCGTTCCACCACGCCAAACCACCCCACCGCTTGTAGCGGAGCGCCTTCAGGCCTCAATGACGAGCATCCCGAGTGCAACCCCGGCATCACGGAACGAGTCCAGATTCCATTGGCGGACGGCGTCAACGTGCCCGGCGCCGACATGACGAAGCCCGTGGCCTAGCGCCGTTGCCCCCTCGGAGATCCTGCCAAAAATCGCTACCATGGACCCATGGCCAACTCACTCCTGAAGCCGCGCCAAACCCACTCTCTGATTGAGCGTTCAATTCATGCGCTTGAACGTCGCTCAATCAGCCACAATGCCCCTTCCCGGTCGTCCCTCCCATCTGGAACAGTCTCCAAAACAGAAAATCGCATCGCCATCAATCAGCCGTCAGATAGAACCTCCACCGTCAATCAAACACCAGATACAAAAACGGCCCCAAAATCGAATGATTGACCGTCAACTTCCCCTTGATTGACCGTCAGTTCCCCACTGAAAACCCCTGCCACCGCGACGTCTGCGCCGCCACCGTCCGCATCCGGAGCTGGTGGATCGCCCGGCTCAGCAGCTCGATCTCGGCCTGCAGGCGCAGGCTGGCGGAGAGCTGCTCCAGCAACCGCTGCTTGGCCGGCGGGTCCACGCCCAGCCGTCCGGCGATGTAGTCGGCGAGGGCGTTGGGGTCCATCGGCGTCTCGATCGTGCGGGACCACTGCATCGTCATCGCCAGGTTCAGCCGCACGTACTCCGCGAAGAGGTCGCCCGCCGCCTGCGCGAGCACGCTCGTCGCCTCGGCCGGTTCCGGCGTCAGCTCCACATGCGCTACTTCCGCGATCATGTGCGGCACCCGCTGCGTGATCTCGGCGATCCGGAAGCGCTGGCCGCCGAGACAGTTAAGGTTCAAGCGCCCTTCTTCCAGCTCCTGCACCTGCCGGATATGCGCCGTCGTCCCCATCTCGAACGGCTCCGCTGGCGCGCCAACCTCCGTGCCCTGGCGGATCAGGCAGACGCCGAACGGTGTGCGCTCCGCGATGCACTGGCGGACCATCAGCTTGTACCGCTCCTCGAAGATGTGGAGGGACAGGTTCGTGCCGGGAAAGAGGACAGAGTTCAGGGGGAAGAGCGGCAACTCCACCGTGGCTACTCGTGCGCGGCCGGGAGTTGCTCCTGCTCGCCGGGGACGGGCTCGCCTTCGAGCGGCTCCGCGCCTTCGCCGATCACCCAGCGGGCGCGCTTCTCGTCCTGGGCGAGGACGAACACCTCGATCGTCGGGTGAGGCATCGGGATGCCGATCGCGGCCAGCGCGTCACGGTTGCGGACGAACGGGCGGATACCATCCTGCTCGAGCGCATCACGCCAGATGGTGGCCTCGATCTCGGAGTGGGAGACGGCGATGAGGATGAGGTCGTCGCTTCGGGGCATAAGGCGGTTCCTGGGCTCAGATTAGCATAGCGCCGGGCCGCTACCGCCCGAAGTCCGACGGGAGCACATATCGCCAGCCCTCTTGCCATTCGAACGGCGCGTCGACGAGGCCCTTGAGGTTCCTTCCGTTGAGCAGGCAGTCCAGCGCCCACCGATTGGCCGAATGCGCGACGATCAGCACCTGCTTGCCCTCCCAATCCCGCCCGACATCGTGCAGAAACGCAGCCGTTTGGTCGACGACGTCGCGGTAGCTCTGGCCACCGGGAAACGGCGTATCGATCCGGCGTGCGCGTTCCGCCGCCACCACATCGACCGGCGCGCCGTTCAGATCGCCGTAGTTACACTCACGTAGCCGCGCGTCCTGCACGATCGGCATATTCGTATCTGCAAAGGCTATGCTTGCGGTCTCGACAGCGCGTGCTAGGTCGGAGACGAAGACGGTCGCGATCTCGTCATGAGCGCGGCGCAGGCCGAGTTCTCGCGCCTGGCTGCGGCCGGTCTCGGAGAGCTCGCCGGGGAGCCAGCCGGTAGCGATGCCGGATTCGTTGTCGACGCTGGTCGAGTGGGTCTCGTAGATGATGTCGATGGGCATCACGACGCGTCGCTTATTGCGGCTTGCGCATCATGCCCCAGAAAGTGAAGCCGAGCACTTCCGTTTGGTCGGTCACCTCGAACCCGCGCTTCGTGTAGAATGCGACGTTGCTCTCGCTCGCCGTTTCCAGGTAGCACGGAATGTGAGCTGCGTCTGCCTGTGACGACCCGCGCTCGATCAGTGCGCTCCCGAGGCCCGTTCCCTGTAGTTCCGGCCTCGTCCCGAGGGCCAGCAGGTACCAGTGTGGACCGTCCACCACCTTGTGGAACTTCTCGCCGGTACTCATCGCCCTCATGAATCGGCTCGCGCCGCTCAATCCGACCTTGAACGGCAACGCTGCAAACCCGGCGCGCAGCATTCGTCCCATACCGAGTGTTGTCTTGCCCGGGGGGAACCAGATCGCAACTGCGCTCGCATCGTCGTTGCAAGACGTCTCGCCGTTCACAAGTCCATCCTTCAGTATCGTTCCAAAGAACCACTCGCCGAGGGCTTGTCGCTTTTTCTCGTCCGGCGAGATCACGATCCTCAACAGCGGGTCATCCCAGAACGCTGCCGTCAGTGACTTCGCTGCTGCATCTGTCTGGTCAGGCCGAAGTGCATCGATTCCCACGGCGTTACTTCGTCACTTCCACGCTCGCCACCGGCGAGTCCGCTTCGAACAGCGCGCCCGTAGCCCCGCCGTCGAAGTACAGAGGCAGCCACAGCATCTTCGGCTGGACAGCGGCCGTGATGTCCACCGGCGCCTGCACCGATGCCGAGTTCCCAGTGATCGTCACGACGTCGCCTTGCGAGACGCCGAGCGTCGCTGCATCCGCAGGGTTCATTCGCACGCAGTCCTCGCGGTGCAGCGGATCGGCGTCCGGGGAGCCGATGGCCGCGCCTTCGTAGCTCATGTAGAGGCTGCGGTTCGTGGTCAGGATGAAGCCACCATTGCGGTGTACCGCCGGGACCTGTACCCGCGCACGGTTCGATGCTCGCGATCCCTCGAAGTGCTGCTGCATCCCCGAGTCCATCTCCTTGAACGTCGCGTCCTGAAAAAGCGGTACGACGCTGGCGATCTCGTCCATCAGCTCGCCGACCTCTGCGTAACCGATGCGCAGCTCGCCGGGGTTCGTGCGTTCGGCCAAGCGTCGCCCGAGATCGGCGAGGATGCGCCAGCCCTGCTGTGCGTCACCGCGCGGGTGGTGCGCCTCGTCCATGCGGAGGATGCGACGGTCCGCGCTGACGGTAGTGCCTTCCTTGGCCCAGTAGCCAGTGTCCGGGAAGACGACGTGGGCGAGGGCGGCGGTAGCAGTCGGCACGGAGTCGATCACGGCGAGGAAGTCGAGCCCTACGAGGAACTTCGAGACGGCGTCGCGGTTCGCGGCGAGCATCAGCGGGTTGTCGTTCATCACGACGAGCGCCTTCACGCCATTGCCAATCATCTGCTCGAACGTGTGGCCGGGCTTTGCGGGCAGTTGCGCTCCCCAGAGACGCTGCAATTCGGTCCGCGATCCTTCGTCTCCGGCGGGCCGGTAGCCAGGGAGATCTTCGGGCGTCCCGCCCATGTCGCGCATGCCCCAGCCGTTCGCTTCCTGCGGGAGCACGAACAGCGCCTTCGGTGCGTCTGCACCGGCAACAGTCATCGTGATGTTGGCGAGCGAGCCGACGATCGAACCGGCCGCCGCCGCGCCGAAGTGCGACAGACCGCTGATCGCCGAGAACGGCTGTCCGCCCTCTTCCTTCGCGGCGGTAAGCACGGCCACGGCGTTGTCGAACGCGGTCTGCATCTCAGGAGAGAGCAGCGAGCGGCCCTGCGATGCGTCTCCACCACTGGTCGCAGCATCGAGCGCTGCGACAACCGCGGCCTCATCACCGGGTGCGGATTGGATCCAGACTTCGGCGAAGTCGTTCAGCTCGCCCCACATACTGCTGACGGTGACGACGCGCGCCTTGTTGCGGACGGCGGCGTCCTTGGCGCGTAGGGCGTACACGTTGTGGCTGGACTCGAGGTCATCGGCCACGACAAGCAGCGTCTTCGAGGTGGCAACGCGCGTGCCGTCCGCCGGGAGTACTTCGCTGCCGAAAGCGGCCCGGAGTGCACCCGACGCTGCGTGCAGAACGGCGCCTGTGCTGGAGTCGATATTGTTGGTGCCGACGATGGCGCGGGCGATCTTGCCGAGCAGGTAGTTCTCTTCGTTCGTGGCGAGCGGCGAACCCAGGAAGCCGATCGCGTCCGGCCCATTCGCCTCGCGGATCTCGATCAAGCGGGCGGTGGTGTACTCCATCGCCTCTTCCCACGAAGAGTCGTCTTGTCCCCCGTTGCGTTTGAGCAGCGGCCGGGTGAGGCGAGCGGAGTGCTTGATCGCGTCGTAGTGGAAGCGGCCGCGCACGCAGACCTGGTCGCGGCTGACGGGGTTCGCTGTGGTGTCCGGCTTCACGATCACCCCGCGGCCCTTCTTCGTGCCGACATGGATCGAGCAGCCGACCGAGCACTGGGTGCAGGTCGTGGCCGTCCAGCGCTCTGTCTGGGTGGCGCTCCACTTGTTGGGGTGCTCCATCAGCGTGGCCGTCGGGCAGACGTCGATGCAGGCGCCGCAGAAGTCGCAGTTCGACTCGTCCACCGCGCCGCCCTGCCCGAACTCGATGCGGGTGCTGAACCCGCGGCCGGCCAGCGTGATCGCGCCGGTGTGGCGGATCTCGTCGCAGGCACGGACGCAGCGGGTGCAGATGATGCACATCTGCGGGTCGAACTCGAGGAACGGGTTGCCCTGGTCGGCGGGCGGCTGCGGGAGGTTGTAGTACGTGCGCTCGTCGCCGTCCCACGGCTCGTAGCCGGCCATCTCCAGCATCTCGCAGGTCGTCTGAAGCTCGCAGCGGTAGTTCTTCGAGCAGGTGAGGCAGCGGTGCGTCACTGTGTCGTCGCGGAGGCAGGTGTCGCCCGGCTTGCACTTGACGATGCGGTGGCAGGTCAAGCACCGGTCCGAGTGGTACGACATGATCAGCGAGAGCACCGCCTGCCGCGTCGAGCGCAGCTCCGGCGTCTCGGTGCGAACGATCATCTGGTCGCCGGTGACCTTGGTGGTGCAGGCGAGCTGGAAGCCGCGCATCCCCTCGATCTCAACGACGCAGGTGCGGCAGCCGGCGTACGGCGGCAGACCATCCACATAACAGAGGTTGGAGATGAACTCGCCGGTGTTCTTGATGACCTCGACGAGCTGCGCGCCGTCCGCGACCTCGATCTCGGCGCCGTTCAGGGTGAGCTTAGCCACGCGCGCCGCCCATTGTCATTTCGACCGCAACGAAGTGGAGTGGAGAAATCTGGCGGTGGGTTGGCACAAACGCTGAGACCTCTCCACTTCGCTGCGCTTCGGTCGAGGTGACAGAAGTCATCGCACCCGGTCGCGTTCTACCGGCTTGCCGAGGTGTAGCGGGATCTCGTCGGCGACGGGGGCGCGCTTGCCGTTGGGGTACTGGTAGTCGTGGCCCTTCAGGTGCTTCTGCGCCATGTCGGTGAGGGCGTGCTTGTCGCGGTAGAGGCTGTCCCAGACGTAAACGGCGTCATCCATCGGGCCGCCCGCCTGGATCGCCTCGTACGGGCAAGCCTCGACACAGAGCGCGCAGTACATACAGAGGCGGAAGTCGATCTCGTAGCGGTCGATGTTCAGGGCGCCGTCCTCACGCGGGGAGGTGGCGACGAGGATGCAGCCGTCGGGGCAGGCCTGGGCGCAGGTGCTGCAACCGGTGCAGCGCTCCTCGAACCAGAGCAGGTTCGTGCGCGCGTTGACGGGCACCGGGCGGACCTCTTCCGGGTACTGCGTCGTGAACGGCCGGCGTACGAGATACCGGAGCGTTACCGAGAGCCCTTTCGCGATGCCTGAACCGAACAACGGCGAACCTACCTTCCCACGTTGGATTGTAGGCTGGCGGCGCGCGGAGGTTCAAGTGAAGGAAATCACGAACGGTGGGTCTATCGAAGTCTGTGCCGTATTCTGGCGGGACTAGCCGCCTACCAGCGCGCTTCGTGGTCCTCGATCCACCCGAAGAGGTCGCGCAGTTCGATCGCCGGGCCGTCGTCCGGTTGGATGCGGCCCGAGTAGCGGCCGAACATCTGGTCCGTCTTGACGAACATGGCGCTCCGGTCGCCTTGCTCTGACTTACGCTGGTACTCCGGTTCGAACAGCAGCTCCACCTGGCCGCGCGCGGGAGCCAGCACGCGCCACGGCTTCATCGGCTCGTCGCGGTCATAGTCGAACACGAGGTCTTCGCGGATCTTCGTGAGGCGGCCGTCGACGCAGAGGCCGTTCTCGGTCATGCCGGTGCCGTCGGTCCACTGGCCGCCCAGGTTCAGGCCGACGAGGTGGTCGCCTTGGTATCCGGAGGCGGCGCCCCAGTTCCAGACGGTGTGCTCCGGCCAGACGCCCCGGCCGTAGTCCAGGCACCCGAACGAGGGTTGCTCGAACTCGTAGCGGTGGTCCCCGAGCTGCACGTACCCGGAGGCGGGAAGAGTGTTCTGCTTGGAGGTGTACTGGAACTGGATGTCGCTCCACGGGATCACAACGTTCAGCGTCTCGTGACCGCGTGGCCGCTCGACGATGACGTCGGCCTCGAGCCGCTGGCCACCGAAGTCATCCGTCTCCACCCGGAGGTGGGTGCCGGTGCCATGGTCGGTCATCGAGACGCGCATCGACGGGTGGTCGATGACCATATCACCCGCCGTCGTCTCCGGGATGGCAATCGTGTCCGGCGCCTGGATCACCGACTTATCGATGTGCAGGTGGGTGCGGCGGTCGAAGAGGTACGCGCCGCCAAGCTGGAAGCGCTCCACGTCGGCGATCGTTGTCGAAAACAGGAGGTCGTTGCTGGTGATGGCCCAGTAGTTCCATTTCTTCTTGCGGGCGAGCGACGGTTGCAGGTTGCAGGTGTGAATCGGGTGCCGCGACCAGCCGATGGCGGCGCGACTCAGACGACCGTCGTCTCCACACAGGAGGACGGACGCTGTGATCTCCGGTTCGTTGTGAATCTTCGGTGTCGTCGTCATGAGTGGAAGGATACGCGGGCGTGAGGCTATCGAGAAGTGGGCCGCGGAATAGTAGAATTGCGGGAACAAGGGGGAGAGAACATGCCAGACGCAACGATCAACGGGGTAAGACTCAACTACGAACTGCACGGGGAATCCGGGCCGCCGCTCGTGCTGGTGCACGGGTATACAGGCGACATCACGGACTGGCGGCACCAGTTGCCGGCGTTCTCGCCGTCGTACCGAGTGCTAATCGTGGATCTGCGTGGCCACGGCGACTCCGAGCCCTTGACGGACCGCAACGCGTACACCATCGAGCACTTCGCGAACGACGTTGAAGCGCTGGTGGACGAGATCGGCTTCGGTCAGTACCACCTGCTCGGCCACTCCATGGGCGGCGCGATCGTGCAAGAGATCGCCCTCCGCAGCCCGGAACGCCTGTTCTCCCTGACGCTGCACTCGACCACCGATGACTTCGGCGGCGCGGCAGCGAACGGCCCGCTAAAGATGTACTTCGACTACCGGTTCAACCTCGCGGAGACGCAGGGCATGGCCGCCGTCGCGAAGATCAAGACACCGTTCCCGGCCCCGCCGCACATGCCGATCGAGCGCACGGAAGAGACCGATGGCCGCTTCGCCCTGATGTCCGTCGACGCGTTCATCGGTGCCTGGAAGGGCGTTTCGGAGTGGCAGGGCACGCGCGGCGAGCGAGCCGCCGGAATCAAGGCGCCGACGCTTGTGATCTACGGCGACCTCGATGCAGGGTTCCTGGTGGACGGCGCGAAGCGGCTCGCGGCGACGATCCCGGGCGCACAGCTGGCGCTGATCCCGGAGGCTGCGCACTCCCCGCAATGGGAGCGTCCGCTCCTGTACAACGCCGCTCTCGGTGCGTTCCTGAACAGCATCTCCGGAGAGCGATAATGCATCGGGCCATCTGGCTTGCGGTCTCCCTGCTGCTGGTGCTCGCCATCGCCGCCTGTGGTGGCGATGACGACGACACGGGGACCGGCGCAACCGCCACCACGATCGGAGACGCGACCGCGACCGATGCAGCGGGGTCGACCGATTCGTCCGGCGGCGAGACCTTCATCGAGATCGACGCCGCCGACTTCTCGTTCTCACCGAATAACATCATCCTGGCCGCGGATATCGAGCTGTCGTTCGTCGTGTCGAACACCGGCGATTCGCCGCACACGCTGAAGCTGTTCGCGGACGAGGACTACAGCGAAGAAGTCGAGGGTGCCAGCACCGGCAACATCCCGACCGTGACGATCGGCCAGTTCAAAGTCACGCTGCCGGTGGGCGACTACTTCTTCCGTTGCGAGCTGCACCCGGACCGGATGACAGGCACGATCGCTGCCCAGTAACGCCGGCTACTGGCCCGGCGTTTGGCCCGGCGAAGACGGCGGCCCGCGGCGCATCCAACGCCCACCACTCGGTGGTGGATTGGGGCTACAACCCGGCGAGAAGCTGGGCGTCCACACCCGCTCGCTGATGATGTCTTGCATGACCATCGTCCGCGATCCGGGCGAGGTGTTCGTGCAGGGGAGCATGGGCAGCCCCCGCGAGGCCACAGGCTGGGTAGAGCGCATCGATCCGGAGTCGCTCGAGATGATCCAGCACTCGCCTGTGCTACCGGGCGGGCCGTTTTGGCCGGGCGGCATAGCGGCACACGCCAACGGCTCGCTCTACGTCACCTTCGGCAGCTGGTGCCACCGCCTGGACACCTACTGCGAGCCGGTCGCATCACGAGAGCTCCCACAGGACCGGCCGTACAACTCGCTCGTCGTACTGCCGGACGGCCACCTCGTGATGAAGGACTTCGCCGGCGGCAGGGGAGTACACGCGTTGAAGGACGGTACTCGCGGCTCCGAGCTGTGCGTACTCGAACCAGAGCGCCTGGAGATCGTCTCCCGGTACGAACTGCCTGAAGGTTCGATAGCGCGCCTGTCGGCCGATGTCGCGGAAGACGGTACGCCGTGCGTCTACGTTATCGGCGACCGCCACGCCATGCGGCTCACCTGGGACGCGGCGAGCACCACCCTCACGCTGGATGACGACTGGACGACCGAATACCTGCGATTTCCCGGCCAGACGTTCGGCTGGGACGCCGTGCTGGAGGGTGGCTCGGCATGGTTCCTCGACAACGGCGAGGGCACCAACGCCTTCGGCCCCTCGTTCCGGGGGAAGGGGACAGCCACGTCGTCGCTGCATCTGGTTCGTATCCCGCTCGTCGGCATGCACCCCGCGCCCGAGTTCGTCGAGGTGTGCGGCAAGCCGGGCGGGATCATCGCGAACCCGCCGGCGATCGACGGCACCCGCCGCATCGCCGTCGGGTACGACAGCGGCAACGGTGTGATGACGGCGTGGCGCTTCGGTGGGCCGGGCGAGCACGAGCAAATCTGGCAGCGCGAGCAGAACCAGGCTGGCCACATGATCGTGCTTCCCGACACCGGCGAGCTAGTCTCGTACGACTACGACCACGAGCGCGGTACTGAGCAGTGCGTGGTGCTGGACATCGAAAGCGGGGCGGAGAAGGGCCGCGTGGCGCTTAACAGCCCGCTACAGTCGGTGGTGTCTCCGGCGTTTGGCGGCAATCGCGACTCCTACATCACGACATTCGCGACGATTTCCCGCGTCTTCGTCGAGTAGCTTAACTGGAATGGAATGACACATGTCATTCCGGCGGGCGCTTGCTGGTGCGATAATTAGCGGCATGGAACTACGGATGCAGTATGCGACGACCAGTGATGGCGTGCGCATCGCGTTTGGGACGGCGGGAAGCGGGCCCTGGATCATCCGCGTGCCCAGCCTGCCCTTCACCCACTCCCAGATGGAGTGGGAGCAGGGCAACGAATTCTTCGACCAGCTCGTCGCCAACTTCAGCATGGCGCAGTTCGACCCGCGAGGTACGGGCCTCTCCGACCGCGATGCCCTGGACCTCTCGATGGAGGCGCGGATGCTCGATCTGGAAGCGGTGGTGGACAAGCTGGGACTCGACCAGTTCGTGTTGCACGGCATCGGCTGGAGCGGCCCGATGGTCATCCGCTACGCCGTGGAGCACCCGGACCGGGTCACCCACGTCGTGCTGGACGACTCCCAGGCGCGCATCGCCGACTTCATGAACATCCCGCAGATCCGCGCGCTGGACCAGCTCACCGGGGAGTGGGAGTCGTTCCTCGACTACATGGTGTTCATGGTCTTCGGTCTGCCGCGCGACGAAGCCGAGCCGCACAAGGCCTTCCTCCGTGCGACCACCACGCAAGCGGGTGCGCAACGCATCTTTGCGGCTCTTCGCGGCGACGACGTGACGGATCTCCTACCTCTGGTGAAGGTGCCGACTCTGATCGTGCAGCACACCGGTTTATCAAAGCAGAACGTGGACCACGCGAAGGAGATGGCGGCTCTCATCCCGAACGCCCGGATGATCCTGCTCGACGGCGGCGCGTTCGACGATAACGAGCGCATCGTCCGCGGGATCGCTGAGCTGATGGGGACGTTCGCCGTCATGCCAAAAGCCGATCACGGGCACTCCCACGAACGCTCAGGGGTGCGCACGATCCTCTTCACCGACATGGTGGACCACACAACGATGATGCGACGCCTTGGCGACAACGCCGGCCGGGAAGTGCTGCGCGAACACGAAGTTGTGACGCGCGCGGTGCTCAAGGCGAACGGTGGCGACGAGATCAAGACGATGGGCGACGGGTTCATGGCCTCATTCGGGTCCGTGACCGGCGCCGTCGAATGCGCGATCGCCCTGCAACAGGCGTTTGAAGAGCGCGCAACCGCCGGCGCAGAACCGATTCGCATTCGCATCGGCCTGAACGCGGGCGAGCCAATCGAAGAAGGCGGCGACCTGTTCGGCGCGACCGTGATTATGGCCTCCCGCATCGCCGCCCACGGCGCGGCGGGCGAGATCCTCGCCTCAGACGTCGTGCGAGCGCTGTGCGCCGGCAAAGGCTTCCTCTTCGCCGACCGCGGCGAAAACGTCCTACGCGGCTTCGAGGACCCGGTGCGCGTCTACGAGGTGGGCTGGCGAAGCTAAGCTACGGACTCTGGGTTATCGTCGGGTAGAGCGACGGATCCATCGATTTGTAGGGCTGGGCTGTTTGGGCCGGCGATGTTGCTCGCGGTGTTATCTGCGCGTCACTCTTGGGCGCGCATGATTATGTGCTGAAGGGCCGGCT
>JANLRX010000237.1:0-1949 GCA_031362025.1 Chloroflexota bacterium | reverse complement strand
GCGGACATGGTGCTGCTGGAACAGGAGCACGTGAAGGTGGTGCTGCTGAACGCGCGCAACGAGGTCGTCAGCATCCGCGACGTGTACAAGGGGAACGTGAGCGCGGCGATCGTCCGCCCGGCCGAAATCTTCCGCGATGCGGTGCGGGAGAACTGCTCCAACGTGATCATGGTGCACAACCACCCGTCAGGCGATCCGACGCCGAGCGCCGATGATGTGGTGCTAACGAAGCAGGTGTGGGAAGCGGGACGGCTGCTCGGGATCGACTTGCTGGACCACGTGGTGTTCGCGCGGGGCGGGTCGTTCAGCATGAAGGACCGGGGACTGGGGTTCCCGGCCGCGAACCCGCTCCTGTCTCGCGTCGCCCAGACTTGACCCGCCGCCCCGTTACGCACGATCCTTAGCGCGATGTCACGCTACCGGCTGATCGCGCTGGACCTGGACGGCACGCTGCTCAACTCGTCGATGCGACTTTCGGAAACGAACACGGAGGCGGTGCGGCGGGCGATGGACGCGGGCCTCTGGGTGGTGCTGGCGACGTCGCGCTGGTACGGGCTCGCCAAGCGCACAGCGGAGAAGATCGGCTGCGAGAGCCCGATCATCTGCTCAAACGGCGCCGAGATCCGCTATCCGGACGGGCGCGAGCTGATGCACCTGGCGCTGGACGCGGAGGCCGCACGCGCGGTGGTGACGGCCGGGGATGACAACGGTTGGGATATGTACTCCACGGTTGGTACGGCCACCTACATGAAGAACCGCCCTGGCATCATCCCTGACAAGCTGCCCGCTGGGCTACAAGTGGCGGACCGCCAGTCGGATCACCTGGGAGAAGGGGCGACCACATGCGTGCAGGTGTTTGGCGAGGAGCCGGTGAGCTACGTGGCGGAGCACTTCTTCCCGAAATACGGGGACCGCGTCCGGTTCTCCTTTAACACGCCGGTTGGGATGCCCCATTACGTCAACCTTACGCACCCTGACGCAGAGAAGGCCCGCGCGTTGGAGATCGTCTGCAAGGAGCTGGGGGTGGAGAGCGAAGAGGTGATCGCGATGGGCGACTCCGAGTCCGATATCGAGATGATCAAGTGGGCCGGGCTCGGGATCGCGATGCGGAACTCGCCGGACGAGGTGAAGCGCGCCGCTCTGCACGTGGCACCTTCGAACGATGAAGACGGTGTGGCCTGGGCCGTGCTGAAGTTCCTCGTATGAGCGTCTGCCAGATCTGCCAGACCACGAACGCTGACGGTGCGAGGTACTGCGTCCGCTGCGGCAGCCAGCTTGACGGCGCTATCGCCGACAGTTCGAGCGTCTTCCCCAGCGAATCACCGACGGAGAGCGTGGAGCGCGCCGAGGACCTGAACTTCCAGGCGATCCAGGCCGTGGCCCGTGACGAGATCCCGGACGCGCTGGAGCTGGTGGGCCGGGCGCTGGCGATCGACCCCTCACACGTACCGTCGATCCGGACGCGGGTGGACATTCTGCGCCGGATCGGGCTGACAACGCAGGCCGCGATCGAAGAGGCGAAGATCTCGGATCTGGAGGTGGGCGGCCGGACGTATGCCGGGTTCTGGCAGCGGGCCCTCGCGCTGTTTCTCGACAGCATCTTCGCGCTGTTGTTGAGCCTGGTTCCGGGGATCATCGTGGCGCTGATCATCTACGCCATCGTCGTGCCCGATAACCCGACGAACGCCCAGGAAGACGACGCGTTCACGTCCGGCGCGTACGGCTGGTATGCCGTTTCGGGCGTAGTGAGCTTCCTGTACTACTGGATCGGAAACGCGCGCGGCGGAACGTGGGGTAAGCGCGCGATCGGCCTCCGGGTGGTGTGCGTCCGGACCGGAGAGGCGATCGGGCTCGGGCGCTCGTTCGTGCGGTACCTCGTGTCGCTGCTGGGTGGCGGGCTGCTCTATATCGGCTGGCTCTGGATGATCTGGGACAAGGACAAGCAGACG
>JANLRX010000161.1:0-2372 GCA_031362025.1 Chloroflexota bacterium | reverse complement strand
GCCGGCCAAGATCACCGTCGCTGAGTTTCTTCGCCGATGGTTACGGGATAGCGCGGCGCACAACGTCGCAGCATCCACCTTCGAACGTTATCGCGGAATCATCGAGTCCCACATCATCCCTACGCTGGGTCACCGTAGGCTTGCAGATCTTCGCCCCCTGGACATCCAGGCTGCGTATACGAAGTGGCTGAGCCCGGGCGGTCGCTGCGACGGCCGTCGAGGAGCCCTCTCATCGCGTACCGTCCTGCATCATCATCGGCTCCTGCGCGGAGCGCTCAATCAGGCGGTGAAGTGGCAGCTTCTGACGCGGAATCCTTGCGACTCGGTGGATCCTCCACGGCCGGCCCGAATTGAAATGCAGGCCCTGGATGAAGGGGAAACAAGACGCTTACTGGACGTCGCCAAGTCTGAACCGTTGTACGCGCTCTTCCACGTCGCCGTGACGACGGGCGCCAGGCTCGGTGAGCTGCTCGCCCTCCGATGGCAAGACGTCGACCTTAATGGACACCAGATGGCGATCCGCCGGACTGTACGGCGCTTCGCTGAACAAGGTTGGGTCTTCGGGTCACCCAAGACGCACCGTTCCCGTCGATCGATTGCGCTCGACACCGAGACAACGCGGGTCCTCCAGGAACATCGTCGCGGCCAGATCGAGCAACGGCTGCTGGTGGGTCCCGGCTACGCCGATCAAGGCCTTGTGTTTGCAACTGCGACCGGAGGTGTTCTCGGCGACTCAACGGTGCGTACGACGTTCAATCGCATTCTGCGAACGGCAGGCCTGAAGAGGATCAGGCCGCACGACTTGCGGCACACCGCTGCCACGCTGATGTTGAGGGCTGGCGTCAATCCGAAGGTTGTGTCTGACCGGCTGGGTCATTCCACCATCTCGATCACGCTCGACACCTACTCGCACGTGATGCCGGACATGCAGCGCGCTGGGGCGGAGGCCCTGGCGAGGCTCATTCGATGAGAGGAAGCTCTGTGGTCGGAAGTTGGTCGGGAACTCGTCGTGAGATTGGCCGATTTGGGCCGATCACGGAACTGGTGTGTGAACCAAAATCACCCGGAATACAGATACGAAAATGGCGGAGGGGGTGGGATTCGAACCCACGAGAGGCTTGCACCTCTAACGGTTTTCAAGACCGTCGCATTCAACCGCTCTGCCACCCCTCCGGGATCTCGTACCGTCCAGTTTAGCAGCGCGGGTGGGGCTAGCCGACTTTGAGGCGTGCGCGACGGCTGGCAGGGACGAGCTGGCCGGCGTGGCGGGAGGTGTGTCCGCTCATCCGGTCGAGGAACTCGCGGGTGGGGATGGTGACATCGTTGCCGAGGATCACGGGCGTGTCGAGGTGCTGCGGCTGGAAGCGACTGAGCGCTTCGCGGATGCCGTTCCAGCCGTCGGCGAGTTCGTCGACGAGGCGGGGGATTGGCCAGGCGTTGCGTTCGGCGACGGCGGTTTCGTTCCAGGCGTCGACGTCGTTGATCCGGGCGAGCTGTTCGTCGTGCGCTTCGCCGAGGGCGGATTGGAGGCGGACGTGGCGGCGCATCTCGTTGGAGGAGAGGTGGGCGAGGATGCCGCGGTAGGTCCAGCCGGGGCAGCCCTCGGAGGCGTCGTCCCAGGCGTCGTCGGCGACGGAGTAGACGGCGCGGAGGAGGCCTTCCTGCGAGCGGATGAGGAACGGCATCTTGGCGTCGATCTCGGGGATGAAGGTGAGGGAGCGCGGCGTCCAATCCATGCGGAGCGAGCGGCGGATGTCCTCGGCGTGGAGGCGGTCGTGGTAGCCGTGCCAGAGCCAGTCCTCGACCTTGATCTCGTAGTCCTCGCCCATGGGGACGGGGAAGGCCAGCGCTGGGGCGTCGGACTCGTCGAGGCGGAGGCTGGCTTCGATACGGGCGTCGTGGGCCTCGAAGAGGAGCTGGCGGAGGTCGGCGGGGGTGTAGCGGCGGCGCTCGTCCACGGTGGACTGGTTGAGGGCGCGGACATCGAAGGCGGCGGAGGTCTCGGCGATGAACTGGGGGGAGAGGACTCCGGCGCCGATGAGGCCGGGGCCCGAGGGCGACATGTCCCCGATGGCGTGGGCGACGAGGTCCTTGACGGTCCATTCGCCGTAGGGGACGCCGCGGGCCCAGTCCTCGGGCGTGAGGGAGTCGACGACGCGGAGGAGGTCACGGTGGGCGTGCTGGAGGTCGACGACGGCGGCGAGGGCGGTGGGGAGTGTCACGGGGGCATGATACGACGGGGTGTGAATAGTGAATAGTGAATGGTGAAGGGTGAAAGATTGAGGGGGGCGCTAGCTTGGCGGGCCTTTGCCGTCATCGTGGCGCTTGGCCATGAAGAACGCGGGGATGACGAGGGCGGCGGTGGGGATGGC
>JANLRX010000152.1:0-3415 GCA_031362025.1 Chloroflexota bacterium | reverse complement strand
GGCGGTCAGGAGCGCGCCCACTTCGGTGCTGGACCAGCCACTCCGCGCCAGCGTCAGACCGAGGAGCACCGATCCGAAGCCATATGCGAAGGCCCTCAATGCCTGGGCGAGGAAGATCCTGTTGATGTCAGTGCTCAGATAGTCACTCCGGCCGAACCTAGCGCGTCAGCACCGTGCATCTTCGACTGAACAAACTAGGCAGGAATGTGGATGATCATACTGCGAATAGCGACTTTGCTGGCGTTGGCACAAGCGACCATCACATCGGATGCAAGTGTTTCACCTGCCTGTTAGAATGCTGTTTAGAGAAGCGATGACTCCCGGGCGGAGGCCTTGGAGTTTTAGGGTCATACCCTCTGGAGACAGAGGGCCCAATCGCTCCGAAATCGCCGGATGGGCGCTCCGCGAGATACGAATCGCGGAGCCTAATCCTTCCAAGCAGAGGGTCGCGGGAATACTGCAGAAGAGCCGCCCCACGGGCGGCCCTTCCATGGTGCGGCAATCGCAATGTCTACTTGAAACGGACCATCATGGAGCGGGGCCCGCGGACCTGGCCGCCGGCCCACGTCACGGCCTCGGGGTCTTCCAGCTCGAAGTCGGGGATGCGCTTGAGCCACTCTTCGATCGAGATGCGCATCTCCATGCGGGCCAGGTTGGACCCGGCGCAGCGGTGGATGCCGACGCCGAAAGCGACGTGCGGGTTCTCCGGGCGGTCCAGGATGACCTTGTGCGGGTCGGAGAACTTCTCCGGGTCGCGGTTGGCTGCGGGAAAGTTCATCAGCAGGCGGTCGCCTTCCTTCATCGGGCAACCGTTGTATTCGACATCGGCGGCGACATAGCGGGCCATCGTGACGGGAGAGTACGCGCGCAGCAGCTCCTCGACGGCCGAGGTGATGAGCTCCGGCTCTGCAATCAGGCGCTTGCGGTCCTGCGGGTTCTGGGCCAGGTGCCAGAGCGCGGAACCGATGCTGCTCCAGGTCGTATCGATGCCCGCCACGAGGATCAGGAAGCACGTCCCGAGGATGTGAGGCTCCGGCACGGGTTGTCCGTCGACCTGGGCGTTGAGGAGGTAGGTGATCAGGTCGTCCTGCGGGTTGGCCTTGTGTTCCTGGATCTTCTCCCAGAGGTACATGAACATCCTGGTGGCCGATTCGCCGCGGATCTCGGGATCGGTCAGGCCCTTCTCGAGGAAGCCGCGGACCCACGTGGTGAACTTCTCGGATTCGTCCTTCGGGATGCCGAGCATGCTGGCGATGACACGGGGCGGGATCTGCTGCGCGTAGTCTGCGGCGCCGTCCGCTTTGCCGTTGGCGATGAAGCCATCGATCAGTTCGCGGCAGAGCGCTCGCGTCTCGTCTTCGTATTTGGCGGTAGCCGTCGCCGAGAACACCGGGAGGAGCAGGCGCCGGGCCCAGGTGTGAATGGGAGGGTCGGAGGTGATGGGTGGAGCGCCGATGTCGGCGTTCTGCAGTTCCTCCGGGATCTCGGCGTAGGGGTTGGGCTGCCCCTCGGTGCCCGGTTCGGGGCCGGTGGGAGCGACGAGGACGTCTCGCGAGGAGTAGTTCGTGATGTCGCGGGCGATGTTGAAGAGGTCCTCGTACTTCGTCGGCATCCAGGATGCGCCCCAGCGTTCAGTGTGCGCCACGGGGCACTCGCTGCTGCGGATCTCGTCCCAGATCGGAAACGGATTCTTGATGTAATCGGGACTGAAGATGTCGTAGTCGGTCTTCCAGTCCGTTACCTTGTGCTCGGCCTGAGGCTCAGTTGTCATCGCCGGTGCTCCCGTGGTTCCTTGACATTTGTCGATGGCGGAATGAATAATCATTCCGTGCTGAAAAGTATTGCTGCAACCGAAGAGCTTGTCAAGGAACCCGCCAAGCGCACCGCAATTCTGGACGCTGCTCTCAGCCTGTTCGTCGAGCGCACCTACGACGGCACGGCGATGCCACTCGTCGCCGATCGGGCGGGCGTCGGCGCCGGCACCATCTACCGCTACTTCGAGAGCAAGGAGGCGCTGGTTAATGCGGTCTATCGCCGCTGCCAAGCCAGTCTCGCCTACCGCATCATCGATACCGCTCCCCAGGGCGCACCGGCGCGCGAGCTCTTCCATCACATCTGGTGGGGACTCTGCAACTTCGCCAGAGAAGAGCCTGAAGCCAGCGCGTTTCTAGAAAACCACCACCACGGCCTCTACCTCGAGGCGGAGAGCTTCGCCGAGCGCGACCGCATCCGCAAGGTGGCGCACGACATCATCTCGGAAGCGCAGGAAAAGGGCGAGATCCGCCTTGCACCGCCGTTCCTTCTCGGCTTTCTCGTCACCGGCGCCTACGTCGGACTGCTGAAGGCGGTGGGGGAACGCGCCGAAGTCCTGACGGACGACAAGATCGCCCTCGCTGAAGACTGCGTCTGGAAGATGCTCGAAGCGTAACTCGCCAGTCCTCGGCCAGCGTGACCGACTCCTCGGGCGTGACCGGGAACCGGACGTTGGCGAGGGCGATCCGAAACGTGTTCACCCGCTCGTCCGGCGGGCCTGCAGTCTCTCGAGCAGCGCGGGGTCAGTCGGCTCGACCTCGAACCCTTCCGGGAACGGGGGTCGCGTCACCTCGCCGATGCCCTTCAGGACTTGCGGGTGCGCATAGTACGCTGGATACACGTACCGTAGCAGGCCCATCATGAAGAAGGGTTTGTCCGAGACCTGCGCCTGCACGAGCTTTGCCCCGTCTTCCGGCGCCAATCCAGACAGGCCGTCCGGGTGCTGGGCGAGCGCCGCGTCGCGTATCGCCTGCACCCCGGCTCCGACCATCGGTCCGAGCAGAGGGTCGGCCTGGAGTCCCGTGCCCACTGCGAGCGATAGTCCCAAAGAGCCAGCGCCTGGCAGGCTCCCGGACCCGTTCGCGGGGATCACGAGGTCCAGGAGCGCGTCCATGAACGCCAGGTCGTTGAGGGCTGGCGTTGGTTCAGTCATGCGCCATCGAACAAGGTTGCTACGTTCGTCTTGATGCCGTCCGCCACGTAAAGCGCGAGGGCCTGGATCGTCGATGTCGGGTTCACCCCACCGGCGGTCACGAAGATGCTGCCGTCGACGATGAACAGGTTCTTCACGTCGTGCGCCTGCCCTCGCTCGTTGACGACCGAGGTGTTCGGGTCGCGGCCCATGCGGGCGGTGCCCATCAGGTGCCAACCGGCCTCGCGGACCAGCGGCATCGCGACGGTCTGGATAGCGCCCGCGGCCTTCAGCGCCTCGGCTGCCCGCTCGATCGAGTGCGCGATCATCTTCCGGCTGTTGTCGCCCAGGTGATACGTGACCTTCGGCGCAGGGATACCATGCGAGTCCGTCAGGACCGGATCGAGGGTGACAGTGTTGGTTTCGTCCGCCAGGTCCTCGGTGATGCCGAGGATCGTCGCCGTGTGATCG
>JANLRX010000141.1:0-4122 GCA_031362025.1 Chloroflexota bacterium | reverse complement strand
CCTGGAAGATCGCCATCGCGTCGAACGCATGCTGGGAATCTACGCGCTGCCGGGTGTGATGGCAGACGATCTCGAGCAGAGCGGCTTCCAACGCAAATATCCGACCCCTACCGCCTTCGTGATCGACCGCGGTGGCATTGTGCGCAGCCAGACTCGCGGCGCGAAGGCGCCGCATTACTACGCGGAGAAAGTGTTGCCTTTGTTGCGCGCACAGTAACCGCGGCCCGCGAACAACAGCGAGAGCAAACCATGCCCGGCGTGCCGTTCTTCGCAGATGTTCGGATTACGGATTGACCAACAGGAAGGCCATCAACCCGGGCGTTCTAACCGCCTCTTTCTCGCAAACCGCCGCAAGTCCCAGAAAGCGAGCGCTCCGCCCCCGAGCGCCAGCAGTCCACCCATGAGCAATCCCGCAGCAGCCGAGCCGAGATCGGTCTGGCCTTCGACGCGGTTCGTCAGCGGCTCACCCGGAAGATACGTGATGTGAATGGGTCCGCCCTCGGCCAGGTTGTGCCAAGTTTCCGAATACACGCCGGCAGACCCTTCGAACTCTTTACCCTCCGGCGTGCTGAACCGATACGTGACGTAATAAATGGGGCTGGAGGACTGAGGCCGCTTTAAGGTGCCGCCGCCACTCGAAGAGGTGATTGTCTTCGTCAGAACCGTGCCCTGGACTGTGCGTGCATGCTGCTGAAACCGTTCGTCGAGGCCGCCGATCTGAAGCCAATCAAACAGCCCCAGGCAGAAAAAAAGAGCGCCCACCGTGAACACCGCACCCCCCACCAGGAGCCAAGGGTGGTTGGCGACCAACTTGCCCCATGAGGACCGTGTTTGCTGGGCCGCGCTCATGTTATTTCGAAATCGCTCCCGTCTTGAGATTGACACGAACCTGCCGGGACCCAGCGAGCCCGATAGTGGCTGTATCTCCGTCGAGGCGGGCACTGCCGATGCTGGGAAATCGCAGCTTCACGGCGAGGTTTCCTGCGTGCACATAGATCCACGCGTGCCTTGACCGTTTACGGTTGGTCAAAATAACGCCATGGGCTGTGCCCAGAAGCACCCGATCTCCCTGTCGGGCCAGCTCGACCGGTCCTTGTCCGGCGGGCGGATACGCATGAACGCCGCCGGCATAGAAGAGCCAGGCTTCTCCTGTGAGATCGAGCTCTTCTACCGGCACATATGCCTTCTCGATCAGGCGAGCCACGCGACGAGCCGGAAGTCGAATGGCATAGTGGTCTGGCATTCCTGGGGGGCCCTGAATCCAGGTCAGCCGCTTTGCCGGGTCGAGCAACCACGCCAGGGATGGGTCCGGGAGCGCGCAGACTCGGCCAAAGAGCGCCTCCTCGATCCATCCGAGCGCGGCGCGGTGGCGTGGATCGAGCAGTTCCTTCGGCACCGGGCTTACCGCTGAAATCGCCGTGAAGTCAAAGCCCTCCTCGGCCTCCAGTCGCACGCCGCTTCCTCCCAGGGTGAGTTGAACGTCCGTACTCGAAAAGCCGCTGCCCAGGCTGCGCGTCACTTCGAGCACATCGACAAGGCCATCGCCATTCACGTCCACCTCGAGGCGCAGATGCGGGCTCTCTTCCCAAGGCTGTTTGGAGTGCGGCGGCAGCCTGGAATCGCGGCAGCTTGCGGCGTGGTTCGACGGACTTATCGCCTCAGCGCTGAGGGCTTGAGGCATCCCCAGGAGGACAAGCCCGACAGCAAGACAAGGCAGACCGCCCATCATTGAATCGCTGACACGCTCAATGGCAAATTTCTGCGTGCCTCTCCGATCGCGTACATCGGCAGGCGGATGCGGGTCTTCGGCTCCGTCGTTTCGATCTCGATGAACTCGCCGCGATAGCCTGGATCGTACTCGGATTGAACGATCGCATCGGACTCGGCAAAAGGCTTCACCCAGCCCGGTGCCTCGAATGGCTTTGCCGACGCGATGGCGGACCACGGGAGCCGAATGGTCGGGAACAGGAATCTGACGATGGCAGGCGTCGCGAGGTACAACGCCTCGCCCGTGGAGCCCACGCTTATGATTCCGCCGGAAAAGCGCGTGCCGAAGCGGTCGTCCGAACCGATGGCCATCATCTGGAATGTTCTGCAGCGGCGGAGCGGTCCGGTGTAGACCGTTCCTTGCGGATATTTTTTGGCAAGCGCCCGCCAGCCGCTGCCGCGGGTCATCAGAAACGCAACCAATCCCGCGCAAGTCAGAAACCCGAAGACGAAGAGCGGGGCCACCACCCAGCCCGGCGGGTCATCCGGAATCAAAAGGCTGATCAACCAGAAGCCGAGGACGGTACCGATGATGAGCTTGTTCTGCATGATCCTTCACTTCTTTTACCTAGGGCCCCACCGGAAACACCGCTCGGCGTCAATTGCGCATTGCGCGCGTGTAGCTCTCCGCGAAAGCGCGGCCATCCACCTGGGCATTCGCCTTCAGGACATAGCAGGCTACGCCGTTGTCCATTTTCGTGTTGCCGACGCCGATCCTGCCTTCGATCTCGGCGCCGTACTCCGCCGGGCGACCCCCGCCGTACTCCGCCCAAACCGTCGTCGACACGTCGACTGCGACGCCCTGGAATGACTCTGCGTCTCCGGCGCTGAACTGCACGCCACGCCGGTCGGAGCCCTGTGCCTCGACGTTGACGGTGAAGTCGCCGCCCGCGGCGAAGTCGATCTCGACTCGGGGAAGAAGGCCTTCGTCCGGCAGCCCGATCTCGATCGAGACGAAGTCGCTGACCGAGATCACGCACTCGAAGGTCGGCGAGCCTTCGACCTTGCTCGATTCCTTCAGCGCGGCGATGATCGCTTCGACCTCTTTGTCGATGACGGGCTGCTCGATCTCGCTCGCCTTGTCACCGCACCTTTGCTCTACAAGCACGCCCGCTCTCTCGACGTCGGCGCGAAGTGTCTCGATGATCTCGAGCTCGGAGTACGAGTTTTCGATCAGACCAATCTGCATCTGAACAAAGCCGCCGACGTACGCGTCGAAGGCCTTCCGCGCCAGCCCGGACAGACTTTGAGGGCTGGCGGCGCCCGCCTCAGCCATGTATTTTTCGGGGATAGGTCGCAGTAGAGACCGGGCGTGCTGAACATAATCCGCCGCGTTCGACACCTGCGTGCGCGTGTACAGATACTCGAGCCGGACCGCTCCGGTGAAGCCGTTCGCCGCCGCTCGGATGTTCGCATCGGCGACCGAGCGCAGCTTCAACGTCACCGGCTTCATGATCGGACACCACTGCGCGCTAGCCAACTGAGCGCAATCCTCGTCGGGCTTTTGTAGCTTGGCGCAGGGGATGAACACCTGGGCCGCAGCGGCGTCAGCGCGAACGGAAGCGGCATCGTAACCGTGGAGCCTCTCCTGTCGCATCATCCGGTAGTACGTGCTTCCCGGGCCTGGGTGAATCAGCAGGTCAGGGAAGAGGCGCTCGGGAGGACGGTCCATCGCTCTCGCCAGAAGGTGTTCGCGCTGCTGAGCGTCGCGAGCGATTTCGTGGAAGTCGGTGAACACATCCAAGTAACGAGAGATGCACTCGTGGACAGTCATGTTCCACGTCAGCGGTACGTTGCGTGCCGGTACCTGGGATGAAACTGCCTCACGCACTCTTCGCTCGTGGTCCGCGATGCTCACTTTCGCCTGAGCGACGGCGTCGCGCAAAGCGTCGGCGGTGACGGCCGGGTATGCATCGGCACGCATCAATTTGTTCATCGCTGTGGCGTATTGCGCCAGCGCTTCGCCGCGCCGAAGCGTGTGGTCGAAGTACGCAAAGGTCTCCTCGACCAGCTTTGCCAGCTCGTCCCGCGGCGGCCTGGGTTTGCCCTGGCCGGAGGGGTCGGCCGCCTTGGCGGCCTCCTCGAAGGTTTTGTCCCCGGGCCGCCGGTCGCGCGCTTTCCAGAGATAGCTTCTTCCCTTCGCCTGTTGCCCGCCTTTGAAGTGGATGATCCCCGCCGTGTAAAGAACGTTCGAATCCTTGGGCTTCAGCTGGACCGCCTGTTCGATGAGGCTCATCGCCGACGGGTAGTTCTTCCGCTTGAGGGCGATCATGGCCAGCGCTTCGAGCGCGTACGGCGAGCGCGGGTTCATCTTGCGAGCGCAGTTGAGGAAACGCTCGGCCTCGTCGAGGCGAC
>JANLRX010000127.1:0-5383 GCA_031362025.1 Chloroflexota bacterium | reverse complement strand
CAACAACGTCTGGGCGGCGCGAGGCATCCCCGTCAACGTCATCAAGGCCCGCGAGAAGGAAGGCGACACGACCGGCTTCCACATCGGTGGCAGCGACGCGTCGGGCATCGTCTACGCGATCGGCAGCGACGTCACGAACATCAAGGTGGGCGACCGGGTGGTGGTCCACTGTGGGATGTGGGACGAAGACACCGCGTACGTGAAGGCCGGCAACGACCCGATGTTCGACCCCTCGTTCCGCATCTGGGGCTACGAGTCGAACTGGGGGAGCTTCGCGCAGTTCACGAAGGTGCAGGCCCACCAGTGCATGCCGAAGGCCCCGCACCTGACGTGGGAAGAGGCCGCGGCCCCCACGCTTGTGGGCGCGACGGCGTACCGGATGCTCATGGGCTGGCCGCCGCACACGGTCACACCCGGCGACGTCGTGCTGGTCTGGGGCGGCTCCGGCGGCCTCGGCTCGATGGCGATCCAGATCGTGAAGCAGCTCGGCGGGAAGCCGGTGGCGGTGGTCTCGAGCGAAGACAAGTTCGACTTCTGTATGAAACTCGGCGCCGTGGGCTGCATCAACCGCAAGGACTTCGACCACTGGGGGATGATGCCGCACTGGACCGACACCGAGGCCTACGGGAAGTGGGCGGCCGGCGCGCGCTCCTTCGGCGGCAAGCTGTGGGAGGTGCTCGGCGAGCGCAAGTCCCCCCGCATCGTCTTCGACCACCCCGGCGAGGACACGGTGCCGACGTCGGTGTTCGTGGCGGACACGGGCGGGATGGTGGTGATCTGCGCCGGGACGTCCGGATTCAACGCCACCGTAGACCTGCGTTACCTCTGGATGCGCCAGAAGCGGTTCCAGGGCTCGCACTTCGCGAACGACGAGCAGTCGAACGGGTTCAACCAGATGGTGCTGGACGGCAAGATCGACCCGTGCTTGGGGGAGACGTACTCGTTCGAGGAGATTGGGAATTGCCACCAGATGATGTTCGAAGGCAAGCAACCGCTCGGGGTGATGGCGGCGCTGGTGAACGCGAAGACTACGGGGCAGAAGGACCTGCCGTAGTAGTAGCGGGGCTAAAGCACCGCAGCTACACCACTCCTGGTCGCTAGCCCGCGGGGGTGAGGAGTGCGGTCTTCCAGTCGGCGGCGAGAGCGGGGAGGGTGGCGGCTTCGCTGGCGGCCTGGGTCTCGCGGCGGCGGTTCTGGGCGATGCGGGTGACGCGCATGACGGTCCACTCGGGCGAGGGGCGTTCGAGGAGGCGGACGGTGTCGCCGGCCGCGATGTTGCCCTCGGTGAGGACGCGGTGGTACCAGCCGGTGCGGCCGGTGTCGTCGACGGTGGAGGTGAGGGTTTTGATCTGCCAGCGGCGGGCGATCTTCCAGCACGGTGAGCGCGGCGACGAGACTTGGACGACGGCGTCGCCGATGGCGTAGGTGTCGCCGATGCAAACGGTCTCTTCGTCGAGGCCTTCGATCGTCATGTTCTCGCCGAACGCGCCGTACGTCATGTCAACGCCGAGCTCTGCGCGCCATAGAGGGTAGTGGCCGGCGCTGTAGCCGAGGATCGCCTTGTCGATGCCGCCGTGGACAGCCGGGTTGCCCTGCGCGTCGCCCTCGAGGTTGGTCGAGGAGAGCCAGCGCGGGCCAGCGACGGGGTCCTTGATGATGGCGGAGACCCAGGGGCCGGTGCGGAGTTCGGGCCAGCCGGCGTCGGTCATTTCGCGGGGCTGTCCGACCTGGATGGAGACGATGCGGGGTTCGGTGCTCATGCAGGTATGTTAGCGGATGCGGGTGGCCGTGGGGTGTGATGTAGTGCACTTCGGGATCGCGGCCGCCCCACCCCGCCCCGGCGAGGGGGCGGCCCTCTGCGCACCCTTTGGGGGGACGAATCCCCCAAGCCCCCTTTGTGATGGAGACGAGACTGGGATAGGAGAACATTGACGCGTACGGAAGAGTGCGGCGATACTTGCGCTGTATTCAGAAGACGCCCGAAGGAGACGCCCGATGGACTATCGATTCACCGCTGAACAAGAGAAGTTTCGCACGGAGATACGCTCGTTCCTGAAGCAGGAGCTGCGCCCGGAGGACGAGCAAGGCGATGAGGTGGGGAGCGACGAGGCGTGGGACTTCGCGCGCGCGTTCCAGAAGAAGCTGGCGGCGAAGAACTGGCTCGTGCCGCACTGGCCGAAGGAGTACGGCGGCTCGGACCTGGGGATCATGGACCAGGTGGTGATGAAGGAAGAGATGTCGTACAACCGCGCTCCGCTGACGGACTTCTTCGGGATCAACATGCTGGGTCCGGTGCTGATGATGTACGGCTCGGACGAGCAGAAGAAGGAGCACTTGCCCGGCATCGCGTCGGCGGAACTGACGTGGTCGCAGGGGTACTCGGAGCCGGGATCAGGGTCGGACCTGGCGTCGCTGCAGACTCGGGCGGTGCGCGACGGTGACGACTACGTGATCAACGGTCAGAAGATCTGGAACTCGAACGCGCACCGGGCGGACTGGATGTTCCTGCTCGCTCGCACGGACCCGGACGCGCCGAAGCACAAGGGGATCACGTTCTTCCTGACGCCGACGAGCGCGCCCGGCTTCAGCACGCGGCCGCTGATCAACATGGCGAACACGCACTACTTCAACGAGACGTTTTTCGAGGACCTGCGGATCCCGGCGCGGAACATCGTGGGCGAGGAGAACCGCGGCTGGTACGTGGGCGCGGCGCTGCTGGACTTCGAGCGGAGCGGGATCGGGAACTCGGCGCAGGCGCGGCGGAGTATCGACGATCTGATCGCGTACGTGCGCGACCCCGGTAATGGCAATGGAAACGAGTCCGGCACGGCGAAGCACTTGCTGGCGGAGCTGGTTATCGAGTCCGAAGTGGGGCGGTTCTTGAGCTACCGGGTGGCCTCGATGCAGGCTCGCGGCGAGGTGCCGAACGCGGAGGCTTCGATGGCGAAGGTGTACCTTTCGGAGCTGGCGCACCGGGTGTACAACGCGGGGACGAAGGTGCTGGGGATGTACGGACCGCTGCAGCCGGAGTCCGCCAAGTGGGCGCGGCTAAAGGGGAGCTTCGGGGCGAACTACATGGTGTCGCTGGGCGGCCTGATCGCGGGCGGGACGAGCGAGATCCAGCGGAACATCATCGCGCAGCGGGGACTGGGTTTGTCGCGGGGGTAGGGGGGAGGGGGCGATACTCCGAGGGGTGGATGGCAGCGGAGGGGTACAGGGGGTATCCGTTTGGATGCGGTGAATAGTGGAGCGCGGAGTTATAATCGCGGGCAACTGCGGAATCTGCCACGGGGGTGCACCATGCGACACGTTCGATTATCTGTCCTTCTCTTTCTGGCGTTAACAGCGCTGGCGCTTGCTGGGGGGAGTCCTAACTCGGCCTTTGCGGCCTCGCCAGACTTCGGCAACGGTTCGGATGGGGCGATCACGTTCTCTTCAAGTGCACAGTTCAACCCGTCCGCGGATGCCTCAGTCGTATCTGGGTCGTCGGGTGGAACTACGTTGACCGTGTCCGGACTTACCGGCGTGTTCCAAACTGGGCAGAAGATACTCATTCACCAGACGCGGGGAACGGGTGCGGGTTCCTGGGAGATGAATCAGGTTCAGTCATACGCCCTTGGAAACATCGTTACCACGACGCCTCTCGCGGCCAGTTACGCGACATCTGGTGCGAGCGCTGCTCAAGTTCTGGTTGTACCGCAGTACACGAACGTAACGGTGAACAGCGGCGTGACGGTCACTGGGAAGGGATGGAACCCGCACGTCCCCCCGTATGTCGGGGGAATTTTGGCGTTTCTGGCAAATGGGACAGTGACCGTAGCAGGAACGATTTCCGCCGGACAAGGGTTTTATGGCTCACAAGTACCTGCTTCACCTCCTGGATGGCGGGGTGAAGGGACAGCTGGTGCAACTGGAATGCAACAGCAAGCTGCAAATGGGAATGGAGGAGGAGGGGCAGGTGGAAATGAGCAAGATTCAGGAGGAGGAGGAGGAAATGGTACTGCGGGAGGAGCAGGAGGTGGATCTAGTCCTGGAGGAGCTGGAAATATCGCAGGTGTGGCAGATTTGACAACGATGGTTTTTGGCGGAGGTGGGGGATCGGGGCTTGGCAATTTTGCTCCACAGGCATGGGGAGGAGCAGGAGGAGGAATTGTTCTTATATTCGCAAACGCTCTTACTGTTACCGGCGCGATTTCTGCCAATGGTGTAAATGGTGTAACCCCAGGCGGGACAAACGCCGGAGGCGCTGGTGGGGGGGCTGGTGGGTCTATTCTTGTAAGGACCGGGGTTGCGACGCTCGGGTCTTCTTTAATTACAGCAACGGGAGGGACAGGAGGAATAGGGCAGGGTAGCGGCGCAAATGGTGGAGCCGGAGGAGCTGGCCGCATCCGCGCCGAGTACTGCACTAGCATCTCGGGAGGTGTGGCCGATCCTCCGGCTAGCGTCGCCCAAATTGCCTGCGCTCCGGATGGGGACGGCGACGGCGTGCCAGACGCCAGTGACAACTGCCCCGCCATTTCCAACGCGATGCAAACCAACTCCGACGGCGACACGCATGGGGATGCCTGCGACAACTGCCCGATGACAACCAATCAGAACCAGGCGAACCAAGACGGCGACCCTCAAGGCGACGCGTGCGAGGCGGTGGGCTGCGGGACGCAGGTCGATTACTGGCCGATTCCGGCCAACGATCCGGACTGCGATGGGTTTACGACGGCGATCGAGATGTTTGTTGGATCGGATCCGACTGCGCCGACCGGGCATTGCGCTGCGAATGGGGGTTCGCACAACGAGCCCAACCCGGACCGTTGGGCGGCCGACTTTGACGACAATCAGATGGCGACGACGCTAGACCTTGTGGTGTACGTGACGGCGCTGAACACGGCGCCCCCGAACCCGAACTATGTGCAGCGGGCGGACTTGAACGGGAATGGTTCGATTACGACGCTGGACCTGGTGGCGTATGTGTACATGCTGAACAAGAAGTGCGTTTTGTAGCGAGCGAATTCGGGTTTACGTGGCTGTGTTAGCCTGATAGCGCTATGCGGGGGCTAGTTGTCGGGTTATTGGGCCTGGCTGCGCTTGTTGCGGCGTGGGGGTCTGCGGACTTCGGGCGGACGGTGGCGGATGCGCCGGTTCCGCCTGAGTATGCGGCGCTGCACGCTGAGCTTTTGGCGAACCTGACGACGTTTGAGACGACGCTCGATGGGGAATGGGACGGCGGGATGGGGGACGGGCGGTTCGCGGGGGCGCTGGCTGCGGCGAACGGGAATAAGTCGGCGGCGCTACTGACGGCGAACTCGTGGACGCGGATCGTGGAGATGCTGGACGCGTTCGAGGCGATGGGCGTGCAGCTGATAAAGCTGGACATCGCGTACCCGGT
>JANLRX010000150.1:0-1761 GCA_031362025.1 Chloroflexota bacterium | reverse complement strand
GAGCTCGACGACGAAGAGCTGATGCGGAGGCTGTCTTACCGAGACCTGCGCGCATTTAGAGCGCTCTTCTCCCGGTACGGCAACCTTGTGTATTCCACGGCGCTCCGGGTCCTTCGGGACCCGTCATTGGCAGAGGATATGGTGCAAGAGATTTTTCTGAGGCTCTGGCGCAAGCCCGAAAGCTACGCGGCCACGCGGGGCAAGTTCGCGACGTGGCTGACGTCTGTCTCCCGCAACCGCGCCGTGGACGAGGTGCGCTCGCGCAACCGGCGTTACCGCCACGAAACAGCGTCGCCGGAAGAGCAGGAGCGCGAGTTCCCCGGCCCTGACACCGACGACCCGGCGATGAGCGCCGAACTTGCCGACCAACGGCGGCTCATCCTCGTCGCGCTGCAAGGCCTACCGGTGGAGCAGCGCAAGACGATCGAGTTGGCATACTTCGGCGGGCTGACGCAGCAAGAGATCGCGGAGCGCCTGCATCAGCCGCTCGGCACCGTCAAGACGCGCATCCGGCTCGGCATGCAGAAATTGAGGGCGGCCCTCACGCCCGAACTCCGCTGGGAGACCCGGCGATGATGGACTGCACCGAGATCCTGGACGTGCTGGGCGCCTACGCGCTCGGTGCCGCTGACCCGGAAGAGACGAAATGGGTGGAGGAGCACGTCGCGGACTGCGTGAAGTGCTGGGAAGAACTCGAGCGCGAGCAGCAAGCTGCCGCCCTCCTCTCGCTGGCCGTGCCGATAGAGAGTGTTTCGCCCCGGCTTGAGGCGCGAATCATCTCCCAGGCCCAGCGCGACAAGGTGGGTGTGCGAACGGAACCCAGGCCGAACATCTTCCAGCGATTGCGCCTTGGCTGGCCCGCCACGGCTGGCGCATTTGGCGTAGCGTCCGTAGCTGCGATCGTCTTCTCGTCGGCGCTGCAGATGCAGGTCCAGGACTTGCAGGACGAGAACAACCGCCTCTCCCAGGAAGTCCGGGACAGCACGCTCACGCTTCAGCAGCAGCTACAGCAGACGGACAGCGTGCTCGAAGAGCAGCAGGCGGTGTTCGCGGTGCTCTCCGATGACAGCGCGCCGACGATCAAGGTGAGTGCGGCCGGGCAAGATGCCGCGGCGTACTACAGCTGGAGCCCGGAGACGAAGAAGGGCTTCATCCGCTGCGAGAACATGCCGGCGCTGCCCGTCGGGAAGACGTACCAGGTGTGGGTGACGTCGCAGAAGGTGGCGTACCCGATCGGGACCTTTAGCTCCGAAGACGGCACGTGCCAGGTGACGACGGACGTCAACTTTCTGGACGCGAAGCCGGCTGGCATTGGGATCAGCGTCGAGTCGCTGCCCGGCGCGTTGGAGCACCCCACCGGCGGCTGGATGCTCTACGCCCACTTCTCGGACAACTAGCGAAACTCCCTGAGCCTTCCCGTTGACACACCCATCCAAGTATTGATACCGTGTATCACCTGAGACAACGTATCAATGTCAGATCTTGAAAGCATCTCCCTCAAGCTCGAAGCGCGCGGCCACCGCATCACACCGTCCCGCCGCGCCGTGATCGCCGCCACGCTCGCCCAGACCGGGCACTTCACGGCGGATGACCTCGTGACCCGCTGCCGCGGCGCCGGTCGCGCGACGATCTTCCGGACCTTGCGCCTGCTCACGGAGCTGGGCGTCGTCTGCCGGGTGATCATGGAAGACGGCAACATGCGCTACCTGGTCTCGCAGCGGGGGCACCACCACCACCTCGTGTGCAGCGTCTGCGGCCGGG
>JANLRX010000039.1:0-4365 GCA_031362025.1 Chloroflexota bacterium | reverse complement strand
GAGAGCTTGTCGTCGCGTAGGTGGAAGACGAGGACGCGGTCTACTTCCATCGTTTGGCCGTCGCGCTCCCACGTCTCGTGGGCGAGGATCGCAGCGTGTCCCGGCCCGGAGAGGATGTCGTGCACCTTCACCTTGCGGTTGGTGAGCTGCCCGAGCTTGAACAACGCCTGAAGCGCGGCCGGCTTGCCGACGTGGTCGCCGGCCAGCGGGTTCTGCCCGAACCAGTGCAGCACGATGTCATCGTGGTACATCCCGACGAGCGTGGGCGCGTCGCCGGCCTCCCAGGCGCGGGCGTAGGTGGCGATGAGGCCGTGGTTGGCGTCGCGGTCGGCGGAGTCGTCGCCTTTCATGCAGATGCCCGTGTCATAGCGCGGCTGTACGTTTTGAGAGACACCGGATACTGGACACGAGCATGTACCTCCTGGGCCGGATCAATAGCGGCCCCCAATTGCTCCCACAGCCCCTCCCACGCCTCGTTGAACTCCGGGGCCGTCGTGACATTGAGAAAGCTAATTTTGAAGGATGCCGGCCAGGTTGAAAAGGCGATCCATCGGAGAAAGATGGGTGGTTGAGCCAAGCGCAGGCCACCATTTGCGTCTGCGTCTCCGCCTTCATGGTCGAGGTGCACTGCCGTGGCGAGGGCGGTCAAGGAATCCTCGAAGCGATTCGTGGCCGACTCGATCGTCGCGAACGTTTGGGACGAAACGCGATAAGCGTCGCTCGTCACGTCAGGCGCAACTGGTTGTTTCCGCCAACAGCGTCTGTCGTCAGCATCTCGACGCCAAATCAATCGTCTGATCACGCGGCGGACGGGTGGCTCCATGTAACTCTCTGAGGGCTCGTACAAAATGCGTCCCTCAAGGTTTCCACTCCGGCCGACCTGCCGCTGCCTCATGCTGAGACGAGGGTAGAGTCGGGTTGTCTTGTTGCCTGGCACGAGGAGGCTCTCCTCATGAGCGAACATATAGTCCGTCACCATTTGGAGCCTATGCATGCGCCTCCAGACTTCGCGCTCTCGCGGATCCCCTAGGGACGTGACTGACACGCCAGTCGAGATCGCGACTCTGGGCGCCCGCTGCTCGTTCATGCCCCCGCTGTCGCCACTTCGTTCATCAGCGCGGCGTAGCGGTCGAGGAGGGCGATGGCTTCATCGGGGGTGGAGGTGGGGAGCCAGAAGATGCAGCGCTCGATGCCGATGTCGGCGTAGTGTGAGACGACTTCGGGGCGCGGGAGGACGCCGTAGGCGGTGACGGGAATCGGGCCGCGACCGGCGTCGGCGGCCATACGCTGGAGGGTCTGGATCTTCTCGGACATCGGGACTTCGCCGCGGCCGGGGATGGGCATCCAGGCATCGCCGTAGGAGATCACGCGCTTCAGGGTGTTCTCGCCGTCGCCGCCGACGTAGATGGGTGGGTGCGGCTTCTGGACGGGCTTGGGCCAGGACCAGATCGGGTCGAAGTTCACGAACTCGCCGTGGTACTCGGCCTCGTCCTTCGTCCAGATCTCCTTCATCGCCTCGATACGCTCGCGCATGACCTTGAACCGGCGCCTGGGGTCGGTGCCGTGGTTCTCCATCTCTTCTTCGTTCCAGCCGCCGCCGACACCGAAGATGAACCGCCCGTTCGAGAGCAGGTCAAGGCTGGCGATCTCGTTCGCCGTGACGATCGGGTCACGCTCCATGATCAAGCAGACACCGGTGCCGACGAGCAGCTTCGGCGACGTGGCGGCGATGGCGGTGAGCGCCAGGAAGACGTCGTAGCAGTGGTAGTACTCCTTCGGGAGCTCGGCGCCGCCTGGCCATGGGGTGCGGCGGCTGGCGGGGATGTGGGTGTGATCCGGGAGGAAGACAGAGTCGAAGCCGCGCTCCTCGACGGCTTTTCCGAGGGAGACGGGATCGATGGAGTATTCGGTGGGGAACATGACGACGCCGTATTTCATGGGGGAACCTCCTGGGAGTGTGCGATTGCTGGCGTTGGGATGATAGCAGACGTCGGCCAGCCCCGCCCTCCGCCCCGGCGAGGGCGCTGCCCTCTGCGCACCCGTTGGGGGATGCATCCCCCAAGCCCCCGGTACTTTCTTTGTTTGGGTGATTGGTTTTGGGATATGGTTTTGGGCGGAGGGCATGGCTATGGACTTCGAGCAGATTCTCTACGACAAGCAAGACGGCATCGCGACGATCACGCTGAACCGGCCGGAACGCATGAACGCGTTCACCGGCAAGATGATCGATGAATGGTACCAAGCACTCTGGGACGCTCACACGGACCCGGACACGAGAGTTGTGATTGTGACTGGCGCTGGGGCGCGCGGGTTCTGCACGGGCGCGGACGTTGGCGGGAAGGGGCCGCTGGGCGGGCTGCAGGACGCTAAGCGCTCGCCGGTGGAGAACCGGAACTTCCTCCGCGACGGGGTGCAGCGCATTCCGCGGCTGGTGGCGCTGATGGAGAAGCCGTACATCGCGGCGGTGAACGGGGCGGCGGTCGGCGCGGGGATGGATATGGCCTCGATGTGCGATATGCGGTTCGCGGCGGACACGGCGCGGTTCGGGATGACGTACGTGCGGATGGGGATCATCCCCGGCGACGGCGGCGCGTACTACCTGCCGCGAATCGTCGGGACGGCGCGGGCGCTGGACCTGATCTGGTCAGGGCGGCTGTTCGATGCGGAGGAGGCGCTGGCGATGGGGTACGTGTCGGCGGTGGTGCCGGCGGACCAGTTGATGGACTACGCCCGCGAGTACGCGACGAGGCTGGCAAAGGGGCCGGCCGTCGCGATCCAGATGGCGAAACGGCTGGTGTACCGCTCGGCGGATCTGGGCGTGGACGCGGCGCTGGACCTGGCCTCGCAGGCGATGTACGTGGCGCAGGGCACGGAAGACGCGAGCGAAGGGCCGCGCGCGTTCGCGGAGAAGCGGGAGCCGGAGTTCAAGGGCCGGTAGGGCGTTTGCCATCTTCTGTTAAGTGAGTTAGCCTTTTAGCAAATCTGCGCGTCTGCCCGCGCGTTGGAATGCTATATGCCTCGCCGGTACAGCTACACCCCGCGACGTTCCGGCTCGCCCCGAAGGGTGAGCGGCGGCAGTACCCCCATCCTCCCGATTGTGGCCGCGGCAGTGGTCGTGGTGTTCGGTGCGCTGCTCTTGTTCCGGGATGACGGCTCGACGGCGGCGAATCCGGACGGGCCGGTGGCAGCGATTCCGGTGGGGGGGAGCGTGACGCCGGCGGTGGCCGGGGCGCAGCAGACGCCGGTGCGGACGATCAAGCCGGCGCCGGTGCCGCAGATCAGCGCGCTCTCTGCGGCGATCATTGAGGAGCCGTGCGGGGCGGTGGTCTGGTCGTCGAACGAGGACACGCACTACCCGCCGGCCAGCCTGACGAAGATCGTGACGGCGCTCGTGGCGGTGGACGATGGGGAACTCGGCCGGATGGTGGACATCACGGTCGATGGGTCGGAGCTGGCGCGAGAGACGGATGCGACAGTGATGGGGCTGATGCCGGGGCAGCGGCTGTCGATGACGGACCTGCTGTACGGGCTGCTCATGCGCTCCGGGAACGATGCGGCGATCCAGATCGCAGAGGCCGTGGCAGGAACTCAGGAGGCGTTCGTGGCGCGGATGAACGCGAAGGTTGTGTCGCTGGGGCTGGAGGACACGCACTTCGCGAACCCGCACGGGCTGGACGCGGCTAGTCACTACACCTCGGCGTACGACATCGCGATGCTGGGGCACGAGCTGATGAAGGTACCCTTGCTGGCCCGGATCGTGGGGACGCAGAAGTACCAGCCGAACTGGGGCGGCCCGGCGATCGAGAACCTGAACCTGATGCTGACCGGCTACGAAGGTTCGATCGGGATCAAGACGGGGTTCACGGACCAGGCGAGCGAGACGATCGTGTCGGCGGCGGCGGATACCGGCCGCGTACTGATCGTGTCGGCGCTGAAGAGCTCGGACCGGTACCGGGATTCGGGGCGGTTGCTGGATTGGGGCTTCGCGTCGACCGCTTCGGCGTGTTGAGCGCCAGGAGCCGGTGGCGGTGCGAATTGTCACTGCGTGGCGTCAGATTCCTCGGCTACGCTACGCTTCGCTCGGAATGACAAGTGTTTGGAGGACGACGCGATGAGTGAAGGCAACATCCGCATGATGGAATCGGTGCTTGGGTCGATGTTCCCGAAGGTGCTAAACATGCGTATCACGGAGGCGACGAAGGACCGGGTGAGCGCGGAGGTGACGGTGACGGATGAGATGTGCACGACGGGCCAGACTCTGCACGGCGGCGCGGTGATGACCCTGGCGGACTTCCTCGGGGCGAGCGGGACGTTTCTGAACCTGCCGCCGGGCGCGGGGACGACGACGATCGAGTCGAAGACGAA
>JANLRX010000013.1:0-4213 GCA_031362025.1 Chloroflexota bacterium | reverse complement strand
ATGTTCGGGATCCGGTCGGCGCGCGAATATGGAGCCGTGATGAACGTAGGGTACTCGCCGGACGCGTTCGGGCACATCGCACACTTGCCGGCGATCCTGCGCGGGTTCGGGCTGAACTCGATGGCGATCTGGCGCGGCGTGAGCAAGGAGGCGACAACGAGCGAGTTCCGCTGGCAGTCGCCCGACGGCTCCGAGGTGCTGGCGATCCACTTCCCGTATGGGTACGGGTTCATGTCAACGCTGCCGGAGGACGAGGCCGGGCTAAAGAACACGCTCGCGAACCTGCGGGAGCTGCTCGAACCGCTGGCCTCGACGAGCCGGGTGCTGGTGCCGAACGGGACGGACCACCTGCCGGCGCACGACGGCCTTTCGGGCGTAATCAAGACAGCGAACGGCCTGCTGGGCGGCGACACGATGATGCACGGCAGCTATCCACAGTTCGTCGAGAGCGTGCGCAAGGAGCTGGGTCTCCGTTACGAAACGCTGCCGCTATTGCGAGGCGAACTGCGATCCAGCGAACGGTCCGTGATCCTGGCGGGTGTGCTCTCGACGCGGATGTGGTTGAAGCAGCGATACGCCTTGTGCGAGGACTTGCTCGCCCGATACGCGGAGCCGTTATCGGCGTGGGCGACCGTGCTGCGAGACGGGAAGTCGCCGCAGCGAACGGCCTCGGACAAGGGGCTGCTGCACCAGGCCTGGAAGCTGCTGCTGCAGAACGGCCCGCACGACTCGGTGACGGGGTGCTCCGTCGATTCGGTCTACGACGACGTGGGGCTGCGGTTCCAGCGCTGCGAGCAGATCGCCGACGCGGTGGCCACCGAAGCGCAGCGGGAGATCGCGGCGCGCGCAGCGAAGGTGGGCGAGGAGACGGTCGTCGTCTACAACAGCGAACACGGGCCGCGCACCGACGTGGCCGACGTGCGGATCGCCGTAGCTCCGGGCAAGCTACCGGTGCGCGTGATCGATGCGGCCGGCAACGAGACGCCGGTGCAGGTGATCGAGCGCGGGATTCACTCGCCGCTGGACGGGCGAGAGCGCATTACCGCAGCGTTCGTCGCGACGGGCGTGCCTGGGTTCGGGTACAAGGCGTTCCGCGTCGAGCACGATGACGAGACGCCGGCGCCGACGTCCAGCGGGCGGTCAATCCAGAACGAGTACTTCCGGGTGACGGCCGAGGACGACGGGACGCTGACGGTTGAGGACGGGCGTACGGGGCTCGGGATCCAGCAGCTCAACCGCTTCGTCGACACAGGCGACTGCGGCGACGAGTACACGTACTGCCCGCCCGCGACGGACCGCACGGTGGAATCGCCCACGAAGGTGAAGGCGACCGTGACGGAGGGCGGCCCGGTGCGTTGGACGCTCGAGGTGCGGCAGGTGCTCTCGCTGCCGGTTGGTCTGACCGCGGGCCGCAAGGCGCGCTCGGATGAGACGGCGGAATGCGAGATCGTGAGCCGCGTGCGGCTGTACCCCGGCGTCGCTCGAATCGACATCGAGACGGAGGTTGACAACGCCGCGAAGGACCACCGACTGCGGGTGATGTTCCCTTCAGGCGTCGCCGTGACGGAATCGCATGGGGAGCAGCACTTCGGGGTGGTGTCGCGGCCTGTGGGTGTGCCCGAGATGACGGCGGGCAGCCCGGAGACGCCGGTGGGCACGTGGCCGCAGAAGACGTTCACGGATCTGAACGACGGCGCGAACGGACTCGCGGTCGCGAACCGCGGTCTGCCGGAGTACGAGGCGATCGTCGAGGAGGACGGCACGGTGACGCTGGCGCTGACGCTGCTGCGGTGCGTCGAGTGGCTCTCGCGGGAAGACCTGCCGACGCGGCCGGGTCACGCGGGGCCGATGATGCACACACCGGGCGCGCAACTACCGGGCCTGTGGAAGTTCGACTACTCGCTGATCCCCCACCAAGGCGGTTGGCAGAACGCCTACTCCGAGGCGCATCGGTTCGCCCGTCCGTTGCGGTCAGTGCGGGTGCGCGGCGGCGACGGCTCGCTGCCGGCGGAGGCCTCGCTCGTGGCGCTGGACTCGCCCGAGGTCGTGGTGTCGGCGCTGAAGCTGGCAGAGGACAGCGACGGGATCGTGGTGCGCGTGTACAACATCTCGGACGAGCCGACGTCGGCATCGGTGCGGTTGAACGCGCCGGGGTCGGCGTCGCGGGTCGACCTGAACGAGGAGAACGGATCGCCGGTGGTGATGCAGGGTGGGGCGATGCGGATGTCGCTGCGCCGGAACGAGATCGCGACGCTGCTGTTCGGGTAGCGAATGTTGTCTGAGCGCGGTGCTCTGTAGGGGCGAAGCACCCTCGCGATCGCACGACATTTGGAATCGGTCGAACGGATGTACTCAGATGAATTTGGGCAACAAGGGTGCTTCGCCCTACGGTTGCGTTGGTGCAACCCCGCGGCATAATCTCCGAACGCTATGACGGAAAAGCTTCCCGCATACAGCGAGCTGCCGGACGGGCGCGCGTGGGGATTGTGGGGCGAAGACGACCAGCTCGGTTGCCTGAACAAGATCACCCCCGAAGCCGTGACCGCGGCAGCCAAACTCGTGCGGAAGGGCGCCGTCTTTCCGTTGAACCTGCGGATCGACCGGCCGGACCCACCGCTGCACGGCCGCGGCGCGGTGAAGGTGACGATGGTGGGGGAAGGTACGAACGGCCGCGACGACTACCTCGATAACTTCTGGCCGCAGGCGTCGAGCCAGTGGGACAGCCTGCGTCACATCCGGCACCCTCGCGACGGGTTCTACAACGGCGTTGCCGACAAGGACATCTTTGCGGGCGGCGGCAAGCTGGGCATCGAGAACATGGCGCGCCGCGGGATCGCCGGCCGGGCGGTGCTGCTCGACCTCGAACGGTATTTCCGGGCGGCCGGGCGGCCTCTGGGCTTCAGTTCATCGACTCCGGTGACGACGGCGGACCTCGAAGCCTGCCGCGAGGCGCAGGGCGTCGAGATCCGCACCGGCGACATCCTGCTCCTGCACTTCGGCTGGCTGCGCTGGTACACGCGCGACGCCACAGCGGAGGAGCGGCTGGCGCTGGGCGACCGCAGTCTGCACCGCGCACCCGGACTCGCTCCTGGCGAAGAGATGGCGTCGTACCTCTGGGATTTGCACATCGCCGCGATTGCGGCGGACAACTCAGCGCTGGAGATGTGGCCTCCGGACCGCGATCGTGAGGACGGGTTTCTGCACTGGAAGCTGATCCCGCACTTCGGGATGCCGATCGGCGAGCTGTGGTGGCTGGCGGACCTGGCGGACGACTGCGCGGCCGATGGGGTGTGGGAGTGCTTCTTCACATCGGCCCCGCTGAACGTGCCGGGTGGCGTCGGTTCGCCGCCGAACGCGCTGGCCCTGAAGTAGCGCTCGTTTCCCCGCACCTCCCGCCGGCGGGGCTCTGCCCCTGCGCCCCGGCAGAAGGTTTCACCCTCTGCACTCCCAGTGCTTTCGTGTGTAGATACTGGTTACTTGGTACTGCGTTCGGTAGACTTCGCGGCACAGAAGGAGTTTGTGATGACGATTGACTCGGCCAAAGAACGCGCAAAGGCAGCCGTCGAAGCGGCCCGTGATGAGCTGACGGAGATCAGCCTGGAGATCCACAAGCATCCCGAACTTGCGATGAAGGAAGAGCGCGCGTCGAAGCTGCTGGCGGACCGGCTGGAGGCCCGCGAGTGGGCAGTGGAACGCGGCGCGTTCGACATTCCGACGGCGTTCCGGGCGACGTGGGGCCAGGGGCCGATAACGATCGCCTACCTGCTGGAGTACGACGCGCTGCCCGACATCGGCCATGCCTGCGGGCACAACCTGATCGCGACCGCTGGGCTCGGCGGCGCGTACGGTGCGCAAGCAGCGCTCGACCCGGCGCTGGTGAAGGTGGTGGTGCTCGGCACGCCGGCGGAGGAGGACATCGGAGGCAAGGCGATGATGATCGAGCGCGGCGCTTTCGATGGCGTCGATGTGGCGCTGATGGTGCACCCGGCCCCGCTGGAGATCGCGGACCCGCCGATGTTCGGCGTGGAGTCCGCAGTCGTGAAGTACCACGGCCGCGGTGCGCACGCTTCGATGGCCCCGGAGACGGCGTTGAACGCGCTCGATGCGATCGTGATTGCGTACCAGGCGCTGGCCCAGTTGCGGCAGCACATCCGGCGGGACGCGCGGACTTCCGGGGTCATCCTGGTGGGCGGCGAGGCGAGCAATGTGATCC
>JANLRX010000140.1:0-5087 GCA_031362025.1 Chloroflexota bacterium | reverse complement strand
GTTCGCGAATATCGATGTGCGTCGGCAGTACACGCAGGCGCTGGTCGATGAGCTGGATGCGATCTTCAATACGAAGACGCGCGATGAGTGGGGGGAGATCTTCCGGGCGAACAACGTCTGGTTTGCGCCGGTGAACATGCCGCACGAGACGATCACCGACAAGATGGTGCGCGATGCGGGCGCTTTCGTCTCTGTGCCGGGGCCAGAGGGTGACATCGAGATGGTGTCGACGCCGGCGGACTTTTCGGCGACGCAGTGGGAAGCCAGGACGATCGCGCCGGAGCTAGGCCAGCACACGGAGGAAGTGCTGCTGGAGCTAGGCTACGACTGGGAGCAGATCATCCCGATGAAGGAGCGCGGGGTTATTCCGTAGCTGTCAGCTTTCAGCACTCAGCCTTCAGCGATCAGCGCTGATCGCGCGGAGAAAATCTTACGTGGTTATTCGTAGCGAAGGGCTTCGGCGGTGGGGACGCTGGCAGCCTGGCGGGCCGGGACCAGGGTCATCAGCAGCGATGCAACGATCGTCAGCAAGGCGATAAACGTGATTTGGAACCACGGGATGTAGAAGGTGTTGCCCTCGCCGGGGAAGTCGTCGCTGGTGACGAGGAAGTACGCCAGCCAGAGCCCGAGGACGTTACCTGCGGTGACCCCGAGCACCGTGACGAAGGACGACTCCATGAGGAAGCTGAGCTGCACGGTGCTGCGCTTGTAGCCTATGGCCCGGAGCATGCCGATCTGCTGGCGACGCTCGACGACGGTGCGGAAGGCAATCACGCCGATGGCCGCGATGCCGACGACGAGACCGAGACCCATGAACGCCTGCATCAGGTAGAGGAAGTTGCGGGAGAGGGCGTTCTGCTCGTTGGCGATCTCCTTGAGGGAGTCGGCCTGGGCGCCCGTGGTGACGAGCGCCGCTTCGATCTGCCGGGCGACGTCTTTGGCGTCGTCCGGGTTGGTGAGCGCAGCGTAGTGGATGGTGAGGTCGGGCTGACCGAAGGTGTCGACGAAGGCGTCCTCGTTCATGTAGAGGCCGAGGAAGTTGTTGCTTGCCCCGAAGGCGATGATAGCGATGATCTGAACCTCGCGCTCTACACCTGAGTTGGCGTCGCGGACGGTGACGGTGATCGGGTCGAAGGTGCTGTCGCCCATCTCGACGCCGTCGAGCGAGAACTGGGTTGGGCCGAAGCCCGATTCGATCGTGAAGCGGTCGATTACGGCGACGTTGGGATCAGTCTTGAGCGCGTCCCACACGGCGTCCGGACTGTCGTAGCCGCGGGCGAGGATGTCGAGGGGGACATCACCGTTGTCGAGGAAGTCCGCGGTCAACCCGCTGACGGGGTAGTCATCCCAACTCACATCATCCTCGCCGTCAGTGGGCGCGCCGGCCGCGTCCTGTGAGATTTCGGCGGCGCTATCGATACCAGCGATGAGGACGCCGCCCTCTTTGTCGATGTCGTTTGCGACGGGTGCGTCGACGGCCTGAAGCGCCTCGCGAAGGCTGGGGAGCGGGTTGTTGGGGTTTTCGACGACCTGGATGTCCCAGCCGCCACGCGAGTCGTCTGCGAGGAAGAGCCTGTCGTAGTTCAGGTTCATCGCCGACATCGTGGTGAGCGCGAAGACGACGAGCGAGATCATGGCGAGCGTCATGCCGGTGCGGAAGCGGTTGGCCATGGGATAGGCGATGGCGGTGCGCAGGGCGGGGAGGATCGGACCAAAGAGCCCACCGAAGCGTTCGACGACGGCGAGGAAGATGTCGAGGTTGTAGATCAGGACGAAGGTGGAGGCCGTGACCATGGCGACGGCGCTGAGGAAGAACATCTCGATGTCGCCGTTGAGGGTGCCGAAGATCCACTCGAGGCGGCTGCCTGCGGTGAGGCCCCAGAACACGAGTAGAAACAGGCCCACGCTGGTGTACGTGGTGCGAGCGTGTGCGCCGAAGTGTGTCAGCAGCACGGCTACGCCCATCCCGATGAGCGAGAAGCCCAGGGCGAACCCGAACGCGCCGTCGCTACTGAGCCCGGCCCAGAACAGGAGCCCGCCGAGAAGAATCGAAACCACCCAGAACGCGAGACCGCGCCAGCCCATCCGCTTGTTCGACACCTCAGAGACATCGCGGATGGCGGAGACGATGTTGAGGTTCGAGATGCGCCAGGACGAGAAGACGACGGTGATGAACGTTAGCACAGCACCGAGGCTGAACGAGATGATGACCGTGCGCAGCGTGGCGTGCGGGGTGAACGTGAACCCGAACGACTCGAAGAGCGAGGAGGCGGCGGTGGTGAGGGCGAAGGCGACGGCCACTCCGACGATGACACCGACGAGCGCCGAACCGAGGTTGTAGCCGGTGCCTTCCGCCAGGAATTGCTGGATCAGGTGGCGGCGCTTCATGCCGATTGCGCGGGCCATGCCCATCTCGGACTTTCGTTCGGCGGCGAGCATGACGAAGATCATGACGATCAGGAGCATGCCGGAGCCGATGGAGAACATGCCGAGAAGGAGGAAGAACGTCGTCATGAAGTTCCCGATCTCTTCGGCTTCGTCGACGAAGTCCACCTTCGTGTCGCTGACCTCCATCCGGAGGTCGTTGCTGGCGATCAGCTCGTTGATCTCGGTCTCCGCCTTGGGCGTGACGTCGAGAGTGTCGCGGACGCCGCCCGTGGCCGAGATGAGGACGACGGTGACTGCGTCTTCGTCGAAGATTTCGCTGACGACGGAGAGCGGCGCGACCATCCCTTCCTTGTCGGCGAAGTCGGTGGCGCCGGCGAGGAGGGTGTCCTTAGCGATCGCTTTGACGGTGAGCTCGATCGGTTCGTTGTTCACATAGACGGTCAGCACGTCGCCGGTCTTGGCGTCGAGTTCGTCGGCAGCGCTCTCGTTGAGGTAGACCTCGTTCTCGGCGAGATCGGCAATGTTGAGCGTGTCGCCGGTGCTCTTGTCCACGACGTCCGGGAAGCCTTCGAGGCGCTCGGTGTCGACGCCGACGAAATCAACGCTGGGTTCGCTGAGGTTCGTGTTCGTGTCGATGACAGGGACGGGCTCCAATAGCAGGCCAACGTAGCCGTCCACGTTCTGGAGGTTGGCGTCGTCAGCGGCGGCGAGGAAGCTACGGTAGTCGTCACCAGCGATGTTGGTGTCGTCAGTGGTGGTAGCGCCCTGCTCGAGACCGACTTCGCCGTCGAGGATGATGTCCGTGTGCCCGGCGATGTCGTAAGTCTGCTTGGTGATGCTGTAGTCCACGGTGTCGCCAGTCGTGAAGGCGGCCGTGATGATGACGGTGCTGAGCATCAGGCCGACGACGATGAGCACGGTCTGCGACATGCGGCGGGGAATGTTACGGATGCCCATCAGGAACGAGATGCGGTTGGTGAGGAAGATCAGCAGCACGACGCTCAGCGCGATGCCGAGCAGAGTGAGCAACACGATCATGATCGTATTCATGGAGAGGCCGAACATCGAGTCCATGGCTTACTCCGCGGCCGGTGTGTTTGTCGCCTGGTCGCTGACGACCTGGCCGTCCTGCATGCGAACGATGCGCTGGGTGCGCGCGGCGATGCCCGAGTCGTGGGTGACGAGCACGAAAGTCTGGTTCTGCTCGCGGTTCAGCTTCTGGAGCAAGTCCATGATTTCGTTCGCGGTGACGCTGTCGAGGTCGCCGGTTGGTTCGTCGCCCCAGACGATTGCCGGGTTGTTGACGAGCGCGCGGGCGATCGTGACACGCTGCCGCTGGCCGCCGGAAAGCTCGCCGGGGCGGTGTGTCGCCCATTCCGCGAGGTGGACCCGCTCCAGCGCCTCCATGGAACGCCTGCGGGCCTCCTTGGCCTTGACGCCGGAGACGAGCAGCGGCAACTCCACGTTTTCGACGGCGGAGAGCACGGGGAGGAGGTTGTAGAACTGGAAGATAAACCCCATGCGGCGGGCGCGGTGCTCCGTCTTCTGGTTGTCGGACATCTTGCTGAGGTCCACTCCTTCGATGATGATGCTGCCGGCGTCGACGACATCGAGACCGGAAAGGCAGTTGAGGAGGGTGGTCTTGCCGCAGCCGGATGGGCCCATGATCGCGACCATCTCGCCGACGCCGATGCTGAGGTTGACGCCACGAAGAGCGTTGACCTTGACCTTACCGGTGTCGTAGGTCTTGTCGACGTTGATCGCCTGGATGATCGCAGCGCTGCTGGCGTTGGGCGCGGTCTGATCCGAAGTGTTGGTGAGCGTCATGCGTGGGGATCCTCCCTGGTGGCGCCGAAATCGCTGCGCCTCTGTCGATGTTATCGGAGCGAATTCTTATCCTAAGTGACTGGAATCACATCTGCGGTGACGTGGCTCCGCTCCTTCCACCTTAACGCGCGCTAGATGGCGGGTAAAGGCGGCGTGCGGGCCGTTAATCCGTTGTTTACAACGGGTGTGAGGCCGAGAACGTTCCCCAGTTCGGCTGTCAACTGTGAGGCTACCTCTGGAAGCGTTGGGGTGTTGCCTGTGAGCGCCTGGATTGAGGTGACTCCGCGGTCGGCGATGCCGCAGGGGACGATGCGCTGGAACCAGCCGAGGTCGACGTCGACGTTGAGCGCCAAGCCGTGGCCCGTGACCCAGCCGCCCTCCGCGCCGGCGGGCTTGCCGACCCTGACGCCAATCGCGGCGATCTTGTCGAGGCCCACCCAGACTCCGGTGAGTCCGCATTCGGTGCCGCCTTCGACGCCGTAGTGGCGAATCGTGCGGATGATCGCCGCCTCAAGAGCACGCACGTAGGAGACGACGGAAAGGCCGATCTCGCGCGGGCCGATGATGGGGTAGGCGACGAGTTGGCCGGGGCCGTGGAACGTTATGTCGCCTCCCCGGTCAGTCTCGATCAGGGGCGCGCCGAGCTGCGTGACGGGGAGGCGCAGGTTCGTGCCAGCGCCACGGCGGCCGGTTGTGTAGACAGGCGGGTGCTCCAGCAAGAGCAGCGTGTCGGGGATGCGGCCGAGGGCGCGTTCGCGGGCGGTCTCCCGCTGGAGGGCGAGCGCTTCGTTGTATTTGACGGTGCCGAGCCACGCGTACTGGAGTTCAGTCAATGCCAGTTTCCGGGCCGTAGGCTTCGAGACGCGCTTTTA
>JANLRX010000139.1:0-8893 GCA_031362025.1 Chloroflexota bacterium | reverse complement strand
GCGCGCGAACTCGCGGACAAGGTGCTCTCGATGCCGGCGCTGCCGGTAGCGCTGACGAAGGCCGAGATGCGGGCGATCCGCCGCAGCCACGAGATGGGCGAGGTGGCGTACGCCGACAGCGACATGTTGCTGTACAGCCGGCTGATGACGCAGCGGACCTCGCGGCTGGAGAAGGAAGGACGGGCGTAGTGGCGCCCCGCGCCTTTGCTTGGCTAGCCATGATCTGGTGTGCCGCCTTCGGCCTGCTTCTGATAGTAGGAGGAATTACGCAAGAGGAAGATCAACTCCTATATGTAGTCGTCGGGCTAATACCGATTCCCATCGCCCTGCTGGGTCTCATCGGTGCGTATTCGCATGCGCTACTGACCTGGCTCTCTATGCTCTCGCTAGTCGGCTACCTCCTCGCGCCGGGGTTGCTCGGGCTGTTTTTCTTACCGGCTGCGTTGCTGTTGCTGTGTTCCCTAATTGCTAGAGCGCTTCCGGCGCGGGTGCCAGCATGAGCAAGCGCACGTACTGGGACGCCGAAGTCTACGAGAAGATCGGGACGCCGATGCGCGGCTGGGCCCAGAAGCTGATCGAAGACCTCGGCCTGCGGGGCGACGAGACCGTCCTCGACGCTGGCTGCGGCTCTGGTTCCGTCACATTCGACCTCCTCGAGAAGCTGCCCAACGGAAAGATCTATGCGCTCGATTCATCGCCGGAGATGGTGGCGCAGATCTCGAAGTCGGTGGCGGAGCGCGGGATCACGAACGTGTTCCCATCAGAGGCCGATCTCACGAACTTCACGCTGCCGGAGCCCGTGGACGTGGTGTTCTCGAACGCTGTGTTCCACTGGATACCGGACGACGACGGACTGTTCGGGTCTCTGTACCGGGCGGCGAAGCCTGGCGGCCGCCTCCGTGCCCAGTGCGGCGGATACGGGAACAACGTCCGCCTCTTCGGCGCCGCGGCCGACCTTGATAAGCGCCAGCCGTACGCCGAGCACCTCGCCGGCAAAGACCTTGAGCCGCGAACGTACCGGCGCCCGGAGGAAGCGATAGCCGCGCTCGAACGCAACGGCTGGACGGACGTGAGGGCGGAGCTCTTCGAGTCGCCTGTCGTCTTCGAAGACGACGACTCCGCCGTCCTCTACCTCCGCACGATCATGCTGCAGCCGCAGATCGAGCGCTTGCCGGAAGACCTGAGCGAGCCGTTCCTCCGCGACGTCATCGCCGAGGTCATCGCCCGCCATGGCGAACCATTCGTGGCGGACTACGTGCGGCTCGACCTCTGGGCGCAGCGCGGGGCCTAGCTGATTCCTTGACCGTGTAACACGCGCTGCCATACAATGTGCGTGCTCGCCCTGCTGGGCGGCTTTTTTTGGCGTCTGGCTTGCCGAAGTGGCGCAATGGTAGCGCAAGCGATTTGTAATCGCTAGGTTGGGGGTTCGAGTCCCCCCTTCGGCTCCACGAGCAAAGGACACAGAACCGGGGACAGGGATCAGACATACGGGCCAGCCAACGTTCCTTACCCGGGTCCTGCAGGCTGGCGGGATGGCAGAGCGGTCAATTGCACCGGGCTGTAAACTCGGCGGCCTGACGGCCTACGCAGGTTCGAATCCTGCTCCCGCCACCATATAAATTCCGGCCCAGGTAGCTCAGTTGGTAGAGCACGCCCTTGGTAAGGGCGAGGTCACCGGTTCGAGCCCGGTCCTGGGCTCCATTATTGGAAGCGAAAGCTTAGAAAGCGAAATACAGGTGAATACGCCGTGAGACGGCCTGTTCCCTAGACTATAGCGCCGCGTTATCATAGGCGGGTCGGCCTCCGGGCCGCCTCTGAGCCCGCGAGCCCCAATCCAAGGAGGATCCCCCAAATGGCCAAGCAAAAGTTCGTGCGCACGAAGCCGCACCTTAACGTAGGGACGATCGGCCACATCGACCACGGCAAGACCAGTCTTACCGCCGCGATCACGAAGGCTCTGGCCCTGCGTTCGCAGGCTGAGTACCGCGACTTCTATAGCATCGACAAGGCGCCGGAAGAGCGAGCCCGTGGTATCACGATCGCCATCGCGCACGTCGAGTACGAGACCCCGAAACGGCACTACGCCCACATCGACTGCCCGGGCCACGCCGACTACATCAAGAACATGATCACCGGCGCCGCCCAGATGGACGGCGCAATCCTCGTGGTGGCCGCGAACGACGGCCCGATGCCCCAGACCCGCGAGCACGTGCTGCTGGCCCGCCAGGTGGAGGTGCCGGCCATGGTCGTCTTCCTGAACAAGGTGGACATGATGGAGGACCCGGAGCTTCTGGACCTCGTCGAGCTTGAGGTCCGCGACCTGCTGAGCAAGTACGACTTCCCCGGCGACGACATTCCGATCATCCGCGGCAGCGCCCTCAAGGCGTTGGAGAGCACCTCAACCGACGCCGACGCGCCAGAGTACAAGCCAATCTTCGAGCTGATGGACGCGCTGGACAACTACATCCCGCAGCCGGAGCGCGCGATCGACAAGCCGTTCCTGATGCCGGTCGAAGACGTCTTCGGCATCAAGGGCCGCGGCACCGTGGTGACCGGCCGTGTGGAGCGTGGCATCGTGAAGGCGGGCGAGGAAGTCGAGATCGTCGGCTTCGGCCCCACGCGCAAGACGACCTGCACAGGCGTCGAGATGTTCCAGAAGACGCTGGACGCGGGTGAGGCCGGCGACAACGTCGGTTGCCTGCTCCGCGGTATTGAGCGCGACGACATCGAGCGCGGCCAGGTGCTGGCCAAGCCCGGTTCGATCACGCCCCACACGGACTTCGACTCCGAGGTGTACTGCCTGAGCAAGGAAGAGGGTGGCCGCCACACGCCGTTCTTCAATGGCTACCGGCCGCAGTTCTACATCCGCACCACCGACGTGACCGGTAGCATCAAGCTCCCGGACGGCGTGGAGATGGTGATGCCCGGCGACAACATCAAGATGACAGTCAACCTGATCATGTCAGTGGCGCTCGAAGAGGGTGTGCACTTCGCGATCCGCGAAGGTGGCCGCACCGTGGGCGCAGGCGTGATCACAAAGATCCTGCAGTAGAGTTAGAGAGACATGGCGAAGAAAGAAGACCGCATCACCCTGGACATGGCGTGTCCTGAATGCCGTGACCGGCCGTACACGACGCAGAAGAACAAGCGGAACGATCCGGACCGCCTGGAGCTGCGGAAGTTCTGCCCGCGTTGCCGCACGCACCGCGTCTTCAAGGAGGCACGCTAGCCTATGAACCGCGCGCTGCGCAGGCAGCAGGTTAAGGAAAAGCCGGGCGCCACGGGCACGAAGGCGCGGGCGATTCCGCGGACCGGCGGCTCCAAGCCTTCGGGCGGCGCGGCGGCGCGGGGCAATCCGTTCTGGCGTCCGCGAATCCTCTCCGAGGTGATCAGCGAACTCCGGAAGGTGATCTGGCCTGACCGGCAGACGGTCATGCACCTGACCATCGTTATCGTCATCGTCACAATTGTGATCGGCGCAGTGCTTGGTGGAATCGATTTCCTCTTCGGCTGGTTGATCGATGAATACCTGCTGAGCAGGTAAGGAGCCGAATAGTTTGGCCAGGAAGAAACGGGCCGACACGCTTCTTGCAGAAGAAGCGCCGATCGAGAGCAAGTCAAAGCACAAGCGGGAGATCATCCCGGAAGAAGAGCTGTTCCAGGCCGGACGCGCCTGGTACGTCGTGCACACTTACTCCGGCTACGAAGACCGGGTGAAGACGAACCTTGACCAGCGCATCAAGTCGATGGAAGCCGAAGACCTGGTGTTCCGGGTCGTCGTTCCGTCCGTCGAAGAGATCGAGATCCGGGACGGGCAGCGCCGGACGGTGCCCCGCAAGATCTTCCCCGGCTACGTGCTGGTTCAGATGATCCCGCTGAAGCAGGAAGACACCGCCGCTAGCGAGCAGGACAAGGCGCTTTCCAGCAAGGCTTGGACGGTTGTCCGCAACTCGCCGGGTGTCACCGGCTTCGTCGGGTCCGGCACGGCGCCGACGCCGCTGGACGAGACGGAGGTCCGCTCCATCATCAAGCAGATGAAGGCGGACGAGCCGCGGGTGAAGGTCGGCTTCCAGGTCGGCCAGAGCGTGCGCGTGGTGGACGGGCCGTTCTCAGACTTCGTGGGTACTGTAGAAGAGATCAACACGGAAAAGGGCAAGGTGAAGGTGGCAGTCTCCATCTTCGGCCGCGAAACGCCCGTCGAGCTCGACTTCCTCCAGGTCGAGCGCCTCTAGGGCCGGAGCGCCCAATACTAACGAGAGAGTTGAACCATGGCTAAGAAAGTACGAGCAATCATCAAACTCCAGCTACCGGCAGGGCAGGCCACGCCCGCGCCGCCGGTTGGCCCTGCGCTGGGACAGCACGGCGCGAACATCATGGGCTTCTGCAAGGAGTACAACGAGAAGACGGCAAGTCAGCAGGGGGCGATCGTGCCGGTGGAGATCACCGTGTTCGAGGACCGCTCCTTCACGTTCGTGCTGAAGACGCCGCCGGCCTCGGACCTGATCCGGAAGGCAGTCGGCATCGCCAAGGGCAGTTCGGCCCAGAAGCGCGAGAAGGTGGGCACGCTGAGCCGCGACCAGGTGCGCCAGATCGCCGAATCCAAGATGAGAGACTTGAACGCAAACGACATCGACGCCGCCATGCGCATGGTCGAAGGCACCGCGCGCAGCATGGGCGTAGAAATCGCTAAGTAAGAGGACACGACGATGACCAAGCACGGTAAGAAGTACATCGCAGCGGCCGAAAAGGTCGAGGACCGCGAATACGAACCCTACGAAGCGATTCCCCTGTTGAAGCAGATCGCCTACGCGGGTTTCAACGAGACGGTGGAGCTGCACATTCGCACAGGCCTGGACACACGACACGCCGACCAGCAGCTGCGCGGCACGCTCGTCCTGCCGCACGGGTTGGGTTCCAACCAGCGGGTGCTCGTCTTCGCCGAGGGCGAGGGCGCCCGGTTGGCCAGCCAGGCCGGCGCTGAGTTCGTCGGTGGCGATGAGCTTATAAAGCAGGTCGACGGCGGCTTCACGGACTTCGAGGTGGCGCTGGCGACGAAGGAGATGATGGGCAAGGTGGGCCGATTGGGACGCGTGCTCGGCCCCCGTGGCCTGATGCCGAACCCGCGCACGAACACGGTCGTCGATGCAGAGGACCTCCCGAAGGCGATCAAGGACGCCAAGCAGGGCCGCGTGGAGTTCCGCACGGACCGCACGAACCTGGTGCACGTGCCGCTGGGCAAGATCCAGTTCGAGGAGAACGCGCTGTTGGAGAACCTGTCGGCGCTGATGGAAGCCGTGGTGCGGGAGAAGCCCTCCGGCGCCAAGGGCCACTACATCCGCTCCCTGACACTTGCGACGACGATGAGCCCGGGCATCCGGCTGGACATCCCGGCCACGATCGCCTCCGCAACGGCAGCAGCCGCGGCCTAACGGCCCGGCTTGTCCCACGCGGCGCGGGCCGGTACAATCGGACAGCGTCCCAACTGAATACGACGCCACAGACAGCAGGTGCCGCGAGGCCTAAGTCCCACGGGAGCCCGCCGAGGCCAGGAACCAGAACCTCAGGACCGCCTGAGTTTGTTCCCCTGTCCCGCTGTGGCAGGGGTTTTTCTTTGTCTGACCCGGAACGCATACCGCGGCTAGCGCCGCAAGAACGGAGGGCAAATGCCCACACCAGCAAAAGAACAAGCGGTCGCAGAGCTTAAGGACCAACTCGAGCGCTCCACGATCGTCATCAGCAGCGAGTACCGCGGGATGACGGTGAAGGAGATGCAGGAGTTGCGCCGGAAGCTGCGCGAGGGCGGCCTCGAGGTACAGGTCGTGAAGAACACGCTCGTCCGCATCGCCGCCGACCAGGCCGGCAAGGCTGAGGTGACGCGGATCATCGAGGGCCCCACGGCGCTGGCGATGGCGTACGGCGACATCATCGACGCGGCCAAGGCGATCACCGCCTACGCGACGACGGCGCCCGGCGCGTTCCAGATCCGCGGCGGCTTTCTCGACGGCACGGTCCTTACGGCGGCTGACCTGCGCGAACTGACGAAGATCCCGCCGAAGCCGGTGCTCCTGGCCCAGTTTATGGGTCAGATGCAGAGCCCGCTGATCAACTTCCTGGGCCTGATGGAGGCCCCACTACGAGAACTTACCCTGCTCTTCCAGTCGCTGCTGAGCGAGCTGCCCGGCCTCGTCGAGGCGCGCGCCAAGCAGATGGAAGCGGCCTAAACACTAACTACGCGATCAAAGGAGGAAACGAACATGGCAACAAAGACTGACAGCAAGGTGGACGCGGTCCTCGACATCATCAAGGAGATGACGATCCTCGAGCTGCGCGACCTGAACACGAAGATCCAGGACGAGTTCGGCATCACGGCGGCTGCGCCGGTGGCGATGGCCGCTGCTCCCGCTGCTGCTGCAGCTGGTGGTGGCGAGGCTCCCGCAACAGCCGAAGAGAAGGCCGAGTTCGACGTCGTTCTGAAGGACGCCGGCGCGAACAAGATCAACGTCATCAAGGCTGTGCGCGAGCTGACTTCGCTGGGTCTGAAGGAAGCGAAGGACCTGGTGGAAGCCGCCCCGACGAACGTTAAGGAAGGCATCTCCAAGGCCGACGCTGAGGCCGCCCAGAAGAAGCTCCAGGAGGCCGGCGCTACCGTCGATCTTCAGTAGTCCCGTATGATAGCCGGGCTGGTGTAGGAGGCCCCGTACCTGACGCACCAGCCCGGCGTTTTCTTTTCACATGCAATGTTTCGCCTGTAACCGGGAAGCTACCCAGCGCTGCCCGCGCTGTGGCAACGCCTATTGTGAAGGGCACGGCGCTGATTTCTGCGCCGCTTGCCTGGACCCGATGAACTCCGCACCCTCCCGCAACACGTTCCGGATCGCCGTAATGGGCTTGCTGGGCGGCTGCGTGCTCGCGCTCTGGTTGCTGGTGAGGCCGCCGGGCGTTCCGGGGGAGACCTCCGGCGTGATCAACAACGGTCAGCCGACGGCATCGCCCGGCATTACGCCGGCGGGTGCGGGCGGCGGGACGGGTCAGCCAACGCTTGTGCCGACTGGCTCGGCTCCGGCTGCGACCGGCACGGGATCCGTAACGCCAACGCCGGCCGCGACTACGGCGGGCGCGACGACTGCCCCGACCGCGACGCCAACGGAAGCACCGGCCGGGCCGATCTCGTACACAGTGCAGGAGGGCGATACGTGGTTCGGCATCGCTGAAGCGTATGGCGTCGACGCGTCGGCCCTGGTGTCGTTCAACGGACTGACGCTGGACGACTTCCTGCAGATCGACCAGACGATCCTCATCCCGCAGTAGCGGCGATGTGCGACACGCTCTGCGTCCTGCGCCCGGAAGGCACGCTGTTCGCCAAGAACTCGGACCGGGCGCCCTCTGAAGTCCAGCTGATCGAGTCTCGCCCGGCGCGTCCTGCGGGCGGCACTCTGCGCACCACGCACATTGAGATACCGGATGCCGGAGCGTTCGCGCTCATGGGGGCGAGGCCGGAGTGGATGTGGGGGATGGAGCATGGCGTGAACGAGCATCGCGTGGCGATCGGCAACGAGAAGGTGTGGACGGTGCTCGACCCCCGTGAGGAGCCCGCGGCGCTTACCGGCATGGACCTCGTGCGGCTGGGTTTGGAACGCGGGCGCACGGCGGACGAAGCGCTGGAGGTGATGACGTCGCTGCTAGCGGAACACGGGCAGGGCGGGGTGTGCGACATGACGACCGGCGAGGCGTACTTCTCGTCGTTCGTCATCGCGGACGCGAAGAGCGCCTGGGTGTTGGAGACGAGCGGGCGGTCGTGGGTGGCGGCGCCGGTGCAGGGTTCCGCCGCGATCTCGAACCGGCTGACGTTGCGGCGGGAGTGGACGCGCTCGTCACCCGACATAGCGCCGGGCACGGACTGGGACACGTTCCGCCATCCGCGCGCACCCACTGGACACGCGGACGTGCGTCTCGCGAGCAGCCGCGCCTGCCTGGCGTCAACGCCGGAGACAGCCGCTGACCTCGTCGCGCACCTGCGGGACCACGGGACGGGACCGTGGGGCTCGCCGGCGGCGACGGATGGCACGGTCAAGGCGCTGCCGGGGGAGTTCTCACCGGATGGCGCGGGGGTTACCGTCTGCATGCACCTGCGCGGCTACCAGAACACCACCTCCGCCATCGTTGCGGAACTTGCCGTTGACTCGAAACGGCCGCTGCGAGCGTGGGTAGCACCGGGCCAACCGTGTGTCAGCATCTTCGTGCCGGTGTTCCCGCCGCACGCGGTGCCGGCGGCGCTGGGTGAGGCGGGAACCTGGCACCGGTTCGAAGCGTTGCGGAACCGGGTGGAGGCGGACGGTGAGGCGCTGAACGGGATACGGAAAGCGTTTGGGCCGTTGGAAACGCAGTTGTGGTCGGAGGCGGATGGAGTGGGGGAAGACGCGAGTGAGCAGCGTGCGTTTGTTGATGAGGCCTGGGCGCGAGTGACACGCGCCCCTTAGCGTTCGCTGCTGTACCTGCTACCGTCGCAGCGTGACCCAGACGATCGACTACCATCCCACCGTCCGCGATATGCCCGCGGACGAGCGCCCGCGCGAGCGGTTGCGGATGCGCGGCGCTGAGGCGCTGACGAATGCTGAGCTGATCGCGATCTTGCTGCGGACGGGGATAACAGGGGAGAACGTGATCGCGGTGGCGAACCGGCTGCTGGCGCGGTTCGAGGGGATGCGTGGCTTCGGGACGGTGAGTTATGGCGAGCTGGCGTCGGAGCGGGCGATGGGAGACGCGAAGGCTTGCCAGCTGCTCGCGGCGATTGAACTGGGGAAGCGGGTGGTTTACGCAGCGCCTCCAGAGAAGCGGGTGATCAAGGGCCCGGACGATATCTACGCGCTGTTGTTCGCGGACATGGTGCTGCTGG
>JANLRX010000434.1:0-5837 GCA_031362025.1 Chloroflexota bacterium | reverse complement strand
GAATTCACCGGCCGCCTGATGACCGGCCGGCGCTGGAGCGACGGCCTGCACCAGGCCGTCGAAGCCAAGGAAGGCGTCAAGATCCAGCGCGAAAGCGTCACCTACGCCACCATCACCCTCCAGAACTACTTCCGCCTCTACCAGAAGCTCGCCGGCATGACCGGTACCGCCTGGACCGAGCGCGACGAGCTTCACCAGATCTACGGCCTCGACGTCATCATGATCCCGACGCACGCGGACATGATCCGTCAGGACGCGCAGGACATCATCTACCGCACCCTCGAAGGCAAGTGGAACGCCGTCGTCGAAGAGATCGAGGACGCCCACGCCGACGGTCGTCCCGTCCTCGTCGGTACCGTCGCCATCGAGACCTCCGAGATGCTCGCCGACCAGATGAAGCGCACCTCCACCTGCAACTTCGCCGAGTGCGGGACCTACCACCGCATCTGCCCCCTAAAAGAACCCACCGTCCTCAACGCCAAGCAGCACGAGCGTGAGGGTCAGATCGTCGCCCTCGCCGGCGTTCTCGGCGCCGTCACCATCGCCACCAACATGGCCGGCCGTGGTACGGACATCATCCTCGGTGGCCACCCGGAGCGCGCCGCCGAAGAGATCGCCCGCAAGCGCGGCGTCGACCTCATCACCGCGCCGGAAGAAGTGTCCGCTCCGATTCGCGCCGAGGCCAAGGCCGAATGGCAGGTCCATCACGACCACGTAGTCTCTGTCGGCGGCCTCCACATCATCGGCACCGAGCGCCACGAATCGCGACGCATCGACAACCAGCTCCGTGGCCGTGCCGGTCGTCAGGGCGACCCCGGAAGCTCGCGCTTCTTTGTCTCGTTCGGCGACGACCTCATGCGCCGCTTCTCCCCGGAATGGGTGCCCAACCTCCTCGGCCGCATGGGCATGGACGAGAAGACCCCGCTGGAGTCCGGCATGGTCTCGAAGGCCATCGAACAGGCCCAGGGCAAGGTCGAGGGCCACAACTTCGACATCCGCAAGCACGTCGTCCAGTACGACGACGTGATGAACCAGCACCGCGACGTCATCTACAAGCAGCGCCGCCGCATCCTCCAGGAGGCCGAACTCAAGGACAGCATCCTCGACATGGTCCAAAAGGAGATCGAGCGCTCCTTCGATGCCTTCGCCAGCGGCGACAACCCGGACGAGTGGGAAGTCGAAGCCCTCCACGCCGAGCTCAAAGCCACGCTCCCACTGCCCTCCAGCTTCACCCCCGAGTACATCCGCGAGATCGGAGCCGAGGTCCGCGTCGAGAACCTGGACCACACGATCAACCGGCTCGTCGAACTCGCCCACCAGCTCTATGCAGACAAAGAGAAGGAGATGGGCGAAGAGCGCATGCGCACGCTGGAACGTCTCGTTCTGTTGCGCGTCATCGACCGGCTCTGGGTCTACCACCTCACCGCGCTCGAAGAGCTGCGCCAGGGCATCGGCCTCCAGGGTTACGCCCAGAAGGACCCCCTCGTCGAGTTCAAGCGCGAAGCCTTCGACATGATGGACCAGCTCACCGGGCACATCACCCAGAACACCGCCCGCCAGATCTACCACGTCTCGCTTACCACACCCGTCCAGCGCCCCGCCCCGCCCGCCAACGTCCAGGCCAGCGGCCCCTCCGAAGCGCAAGCATCCGGCTCCACCGCCCAAACGGGCGCCGCAACGACGGCCAACCGCAAGAAGGCGCGCACAAGGGTAACCGTAAACGGCTCGCAGACCGGCGGCAGCAGCCCCGCGGCCGCCGCGCCGGCAATTCCCGTATCGGGAAAGCTCGGCCGCAACGACCCCTGTTCCTGTGGCAGCGGCAAGAAGTACAAGAAGTGTCATGGCGCCGGGGGCCTCGCCGGGATAACCTAGGCGAACTATGGCCAGCACGCGTACCGGCCCCGACAGCGACCTCCACGTCGAGGCCCAGGAAATCCTTGCTGACCTGCGTGCCGCCGTCGAAAGCGGCGAGCAGAACTGGTTCCCCGCTCTCCTCGAAGCCGTCCGCCTCTGGCCCCTGCCGGTCGAGCAAGTCGGCGAGCGCACCTACCAGTACCTCGTTGGCGGCGAAGCCTTCGACTGGCTCCTCCTCGCGGAGCGCCTGAGCGCCGAGATCTCCGCCCTCGTGCCCGAAGAAGAGCTCGAAACGCTCCTCTTCCACGAGAAGTTCCCCGGCGGCGCCACGGAAGAAGACTTCCAGGCCCTCATGGGCGCCAAGTACAAGCCGCACCTCAACTTCGTCTACGGCGTCCGCGTCGAAGCCGCCCTCCAGATGGCCGTCGCCGAAGAGATCGGCAAGGAGCACCGCGCCACCCTCATCTGGGAACGCAGCGGCCGCGCCGACGAAGAAGCCTTTCAGCGCATCTACGGCCGCCCGCGCGCCGAACTCTTCGCCGAGTTCCAGGCCTCCACCGGCCTCGCCACCGGTGAATGGCTCTCCCTCGGCGAACTCTCCGAGTGGCGCTACTGGCTCTTCCAGTACCGCCTCAAGTACAGCGACCCCGCCAAAGTCGCCAGCGACACCCGCAAAGGCCTCGCCGTCCTCCAGCGCCTCAACCTCGCCGCCCGCCGCCGCGAAGAACCCCCCACCGAACCCGACTAGTTCTGCACGTTTGACGGCCTTTGGCGCGCCGCGTAATGTGATTCGCATCTTGACTCCCCATCACTTCGTCAGCCGGCTTATCACGTTCGGTGGTGGCGCTCTCGTCCTGGCGGCGTTGCTTGTCATTGGATCGGGCGAGGCCTATGCCGGCGACGTCGAGATCCAGGGCGACGCGGACTGTTCTTCGGCTGTCGGCGCGGCCGATGCGCTGGCCGTATTCTCAGACGAGGCAGGGTTGAACGACGTCATCGAATGCGAACCGCTCGCCGACGTGGACTGCGACGGGGACATCGACCTGGACGACGGTCTGGCAATCCTCAGTCACCTCGCCGGCATTACCTTGCGCTTCGAATTGGGGTGCGCGTTCGTCGGGGCCGTGATTGGCGCGCCCTCGTTCATCGTCGACGAGACGCTAGAAACGTCCGTGCCGGAATTGCCGGGAGTGCGTGGTGGTCCGCCACGCCCGATCGGGGCGGTGCAGGAACCCGACGGTACCATCAACGAGTTCGTGGGGAACCAGGTGGTGCTGAAGCCGGATGACGAGGCTGAACTAGAAGCGTTCCTCGCCAAGTACGACGGCGTCATCCTCACCGATGGCGTGACGGAGGTGCCGGCCGGTACGCCGGGCGGCCCGTTCTCGAGCATCGATCACGGGTACTACGTGATCCAGGTGGACCCGATGCTGTCGCCACTCGACGACTTGATCGCAAACCTCGCGGCGGCGGGCATCACCGGCCCGACAGTGTACTCCTCCGAGATCGCAGCGCGGATGGCGGCGCTCAGGTGGCGCGAGGAGCACGTGTCGCTGGACATCATCATGCCGCAGCAAACGGTGCTGGAGCATCCCGACGACCTCGGCGGGAATATCGATTTTGAAGCGCTGTTTCACATGACTGAAGACGATGATCCGGCGACGCCTGGAAACCAGGGTCTCTCGGTTGGAGTGGTGCACGCGTGGGAATACCTACTGTACAAAGGCATCCCGCCGACGCAGGGGCTTTTCGACCCTGTCGGAGTGGCGATCGTCGATAGCGGATTCGCGCTGAACACGACGACAGGGATGCCTTTGAACGGGAACCTGGACTATCAGTACAACACCCGGCCGGCGCAGCTAGACGTGGTGGATGACGACACAACGGCGGGCGGGGAAAACTTGCTCAAGTGCAGCGGCGGAGGTGGTTGTCCGTGGCACGGCACTGGCTCTTTCGGGGTGTGCTGCTCGGCGCCGAGGAACCTCTTCGGCGCGGCGGGCTCGGGAGGAAAGGTTACCCGGCCACTGCTGATCAAGGTCGATGACAGTTTTAGCGCGTTGGCGGAGGGGATCCGTGAAGCAGCGCTCCTGCGCGCGGATGTGGTGACGATAAGCATCGGGGGTACCTGCGGGGCGACCTGCGATAGCGGAGCCGATATCCAGGATGCAGTGGATTCCGCGATCGCGGCCGGGGGTATAGTCCTGGCGGCGGCCGGGAATGATGGCATCGACATCAGCGACCGAAACTACCTCCCCTGCAAGGCGACCGGCGTGATCTGTGTGGGCTCCGTCTTCCCAAACGGAGACAACAGATACAACTTCGGCACCGGCGTCGATATCTGGGCGCCGACAGGTTTACTGTCTACGGTTACGCCCGATACCGTTAGCGACGGCCACGGCGAGGATGAGCTGTACCTGTTCGGCGGGACGAGCGCTTCGACACCGTTCGTGGCGGGAGTCGTGGCGCTGATGAAGGCCGTTGACCCGAACATCTCCGTGGCGGATGTGCTGAGCGACCTCCAGAAGGGGGCGAACACGGGCGGCACGAACGTCTCGATGGGCATCGTGGACGCGTTCAAGTCGGTTGCCTGGGCGTCGTTCAACGAGAAGCCGACGATTGATATCGTGCGGCCGGTTGATACGCAGGTGAGCTACACGGGCACGAATATGCGAGTCGTCGTGACAGACCCGGAACCGGGCAAGTTCCTGCCTCTATTCGAGGGGCTTATGCACGTGGAGTTCGTGGACGAAGCCAGTGGCACCACGCTCTGCGATACCAACTACATCGTGTACGGGCCGAACGCCCAGCTTGGGTTCGAGTGCGATACGGGTCCGCTGGACACGGGAGCCCACACAATCGTGGCCACTGTCTACGACGCGTTTGGCGGATTCGCGACCGATACGATCGTGCTTAACGCGGTGAACACACCGCCGATCGTCGACATCCTCGATCCGGACGACGGCGACACCTACTTCGCGACGCAGAACATAGACTTCGGTGTGTATGTTTTCGACCCTGATGAGGACATCTTCTTCCCTTCGGAGCGGATAGTCTGGACTTCAAGCCTCGATGGGGAGATAGGGACGGGGAGTACGCTCCACCGGACGTTACCGACGCCAGGGCTGCATACGATCACGGTGACGGCGACGGACACCCGTGACCTCGTCACGACAGACTCGATCACGCTGCTAATCCAGTCGGGCGCGGGCGTGCCGGTGGTCGATATCATTTCGCCGCCGGACAACGAGCCCGCACTGCCGCCTGGCACACAGGTAGCGCTCACAGGACAGGTGTCGGATCCGGAGGAGATTACGCTTCCTGACGCAAGTCTCCGCTGGCATTCCAACTGGGATGGCTTCCTCGGGGACGGACCGAGCATAGCGGCGACGCTGAGCAACGCGCCGGGCAACCCGTGTATGAACGGTGGCCGTCAGCACATCATCACGCTGGAGGCTACGGACATCGACGGTCACATGGTGACGGACACGATCCGCGTAAACATCGGCATTTCGTTCTGTTAGAACGGCACGGGGTGCCACTTACCTCTCGGAGCTACTCGCCAAACCCGATATCCTGAGGCTGCGCCCCGCAGTCACCCCGCCGGCTCGCAGCGCCGCGGACCCACAACTGCTCAATCCTAGAAACGGGCGCTCCCAGATACGAAAGCCCCGAAAACTTTTCGCGAAAAACAATTAACAATCAGAAACCCCGTACAACCGCCGATATCAATCAGAGCCGCCGTCCACATCTTCCGTCTTGACCCCTTACGGAGCGCCTGCCATGCTGAATCTCTCGCGCCCGGATCGGAAAGGATCGCCCCCTGGGTCACTGGTTCCGCGTTGGTGAGTACGACCTCCTCGTCGTGAGCGACGGCGTCATCTGGCAGGACGCCGGTGCCACGTTCGGCCTCGTCCCCCGCATCATGTGGGAACCCTACGTTCCCAACATCGACGCCAAGTACCGTCTCCCCGTCGGCCTCAACT
>JANLRX010000426.1:0-8151 GCA_031362025.1 Chloroflexota bacterium | reverse complement strand
TGGATCGCCGGCGCGGCGGTGGACGTGACGGTCCCGGAGCCGCTGCCCCCGGAAGACGAGCTGTGGGCGCTCCCGAACGTGATGATCACGCCGCACGTTAGCGGCAGCACGCCTCGCTACCTGGAGCGCGCGGTGGACGTGTTCTGCGATAACCTGCGCCGTTACGTGGCGGGGCAGGCGCTGCGGAACGTGGTGGACGTGGAGCGCGGGTACTGATTCGATGGCCAATCTCTTAACGGTCGGAACAATCCGCTACGACACGGCGATACCCAACGATGAATTCGCTTCGGGCAACGCGGCCGCATGGGTCGCAGATCGGATTCGTCGACTCAATCCCGAAGTCGAGGTTATTTCGCTCCCCGAGCGGCGGATAATCATAGTCGGAAGGTGGGTGGATGCGGTCCACCAGAAGAAGCGCACTGAGATACGTGCCCTAAATGGCGACATCACACTCGAATTTCGAGATTGGGTTATCTGCTCGACCTCGACGACCGAGCGCAGGACACCAGGTGGTACTGAGCTAGGTTGGGATAACGGGGTTCAGTTCCTTTGCTCCAACAAAGCGGCACACGCACACGAATGGAATGGGATTAGGCGTCCTGTGCACATGCCGCCCTTGAAGAGATGGCAACGATTGCCCTTCGCCATCAACGGACTCGCGGGCGCAGCATTGGTGGTAATGTTCGCGACTATTGGGATCGTGAGGTTCGTTGCTGCGAACTTGGTCATATGGCTCCTCGTTCTAGCTTGGCCATACGTGTTCTTCGAAGGAACCTTGGATCAGCTACTGGTTCTAGTTCCCGTGCACGTAGCGTCCATGTGCACTTTCTTGGCCTTGGAGAAGCTCGATAGAAGCATCGGAGATTGGCTTTAACCCCTCGGTGGCTAAGGGGACACCCTTAGCTACTTCACTTTGACGACGAGCTTCGGTTTCTCGTTGGCGGGCTTGGAGTGGAGAGCGATGTTCAGCACCTCGTCGACGTGTTCGACCGTGATGATCTGGAGTTCGCGGCGGACGTCTTCTGGCAGGTCGGCGGTGTCGTTTTCGTTGTCGGCGGGGATGATCACGCGCTTGCTGCCGGCGCGGTGCGCGGCGAGGAGCTTGTCCCGGATGGCGCCAACGGGTAGGACTTTGCCTCGGAGGGTGATCTCGCCGGTCATGGCGACGTCCTTGTAGATCGGGCGCTTGGTGATGACCGAGATGAGCGCGGTGGCCAGGGTGACGCCGGCGGAAGGGCCGTCCTTGGGCACGGCGCCGGCGGGGACGTGGATGTGCAGGTCGTTGTCCTCGAAGAAGGCCGCGTCGATGCCCAACACCTGGGCGCGGGAGCGGGCGTAGGTGAGCGCGGCCTGGGCGGACTCCTGCATGACGTCGCCGAGCTTGCCGGTGAGGATCAGCCGACCCCTGCCAGGTACCGCTGTCGCCTCGACGAAGAGCACGTCGCCGCCGGCGTAGGTTGCCGCGAGACCCGCCGCGACGCCGATCTCGTCCTTCTCGTTTGCCAGCTCGGTGTGGACGCGCGCGGGGCCGAGGAAGTCTTCCAGGTTCTCGGGGGTGACGGCGATCTCGGCTTCTTCACCCTCGGCGATGCGGCGAGCAGCACGGCGGCAGACCGAACCGAGCTCGCGTTCCAGGTTGCGGACGCCGGCCTCCCGCGTGTAGCCGCGGATGACTTCGCGGATGGTGGTGTCGGTGACCTTCAGGTGGCCCTCCGGAATGCCGTTCGCTTCGATCTGGCGGGGAAGGAGATAGCGCTTGCCGATCTCGAGCTTCTCGTGCTCGGTGTAGCCGGGGAGCTCGATCACTTCCATGCGGTCGAGCAGCGGGCCGGGGATCGTGTCGGTCATGTTGGCGGTGGCGATGAAGAACGCCCGCGAGAGGTCCACGGGGACATCGAGGTAGTGGTCTGTGAAGGTGGAGTTCTGCGCCGGGTCGAGCACCTCCAGCAGCGCGGATGAGGGGTCGCCGCGGAAGTCCTGGCCGAGCTTGTCGATCTCGTCGAGCATGAGCAGTGGGTTGATCGAACCGGCGCGACGCAACTCCTGGATGATGCGGCCGGGCATGGCGCCGACGTAGGTGCGGCGGTGGCCGCGGATCTCGGCCTCGTCACGGACACCGCCGAGGGAGACGCGGATGAACTTACGTCCGAGGGCGCGGGCGATCGACTGGCCGAGCGAGGTCTTGCCGGTGCCGGGAGGGCCGACGAAGCAGAGGATTGGGCCCTTGGTCTGGCCGTCCTTCAGTTTGATGACGGCGAGGAAGTCGAGGATGCGGCGCTTCACCTTCTCGAGGCCGTAGTGGTCGTCGTTGAGCACCTGTTCGGCGCGCTTGATGTCGAGGTTGTCTTCGGTCGTCTTGTTCCACGGGACATCGGCGAGCCACTCCAGGTACGTGCGCACGACCTGGTACTCGGGCGACATCGTGGGGATCTGGGCCAGCCGCTCGATCTCGCGGTCGGCTTCCTTCTTCGCGGCCTCGGGCAGGCCAGCCTTTTCGAGGCGCGCGCGCAATTCGGAGAGCTCGGGGACGGATTCATCGCCGAGCTCCTTCTGGATCGCCTTCATCTGCTCGCGGAGGATGAACTCGCGCTGGCGCTTGTCCAGCTCACCCTTCACGTCGGAGTGGATCTTGGACTGGACCTCCAGAACCTCCTCTTCGTGGCGGAGGAGGGAGCGCACGAGGTTCAGGCGCGCGGTGACGTTCAGCTCGCGGAGAACGTCGTAACGTTCTTCGGGCTTGAGCGGGAGGTTGGCGGCGATGAAGTCCGCGAGGTCGGCGGGGTCGGTGATGTCGCCGACGGCTGCGGCGAGTTCGGTGGGCAGGTTGTCGGCGAGGTTGACGACGTGCACGAAGCGCTCGATGGCGTCGCGCATCATCGCTTCGATCTCGAGACCGGCGGCGCCTGCGTCTTCGAGCGCTTCGACGCGGGCCATGATCGGCGGGCCTTTTTCGACGATCTCGACGAGGCGGACACGCTGCGAACCCTGGAGGATCGCGTGGATCGAACCTTCCGGCGTCTTCGCCATGCGGACGACGGTGGCAGCGGTGCCCACTTCGCGGAAGGGCGGGGCGGCGGTTTCGTCGGCGTCGGGTGTGACATCGGGGTCGTGCGAGAAGATCGCGAGGAGCTTGCCGGACGAGGAGGCGGCGGCATCGATCGCCTTGACGTCGCGCTCGTTGGTGGCGAGCACAGGCATCAACTGTTGCGGGTAGACGATGTTCGTGCCGCTGGGAATGACCGGAATGATGTCCGGGATGGCCAGATCGGGCGGGTCTCCAGCGGAGGCGGCCGGGACTGGCTCTGGTGCCGGCTCCGGGGCTGCCTGGGCAGGCTTCTTGGTGGGATCGGAGGCCTTGGCCATCAGTGGCAGACGATGCGGATGTGGGTGCCACCGGCAGCGGCGGCTTTCGGCAGGACGATTTTCAGGATGCCGCCGTCGTAGGTGGCCTCCGACCCTGCGGGGTCGACGACGGCGGGGAGGAGGAGGATCCGCTGGAAGGGCCCGGCGGTGATCTCCATCTGGGAGTACTCGCGGTCGGCCGGGCCGGGGAGCGGTTGGCGCTGGCCGCGAATGATCATGTTGCGGCCGTCCATTTCGAGGTGGAGTTCCTGGTCTGTGATTCCGGCCATCTCGACGAGCACGACGACTTCGTTCTCGGTCTGGTAGACGTCAACGGGGGGCTCGTAGTAGCGGGCGCCGAAGGAGGGGCTGTTGGGGCCGCCGAAGAGACGCTGGTAAGCGCGGTCCAGCCGCTCCTGGATCCGGTCCGAGTCTGTGAACTGTACGATCGTGCGTCGCGCCATGCGTTCCTCCGGTACTGCGTCAGGCGACCCTGGCGATCAACTCAACCTCAACGGCGATGTTCATTGGGAGCTCGGCCATGCCCACGGCGCTGCGGGCGTGACGGCCACTCTCTCCAAATATCGATATTAGCAGGTCTGAGGCGCCGTTCATGATGACGTGCTGCTGGTTGAAGCCGGGCGCGCTGTTCACGAAGCCGAGCAGCTTCACAAAGCCCACGATTCGCTCGAGGTCGCCCAACACCTCGTTCAGGGACGCGAGGCAGCTGAGGGCGCAGAGCCTCGCGGCCTCGGTTGCAGTGGGGATGTCGATGTCGCCGCCGACCTTGCCGGTGATGAGGGTGCCGTCGGCCTTGGTTGGCCCGGCGCCCGAGGTGAAGATGAGTTCTCCCACCTGCACTGCGGCGACGTACGAACCGGCGGAACGGCGCGGCGGCAGTTCGAGCCCGAGCTCCTTCATGCGTTCGGCGATCGTCATGTCAGTCCTCCACTCGCTTGAGCCAGATGCTGCCGCCGGTGTTCTTCATCGCTTTCGGCATCAGCGCTTGCAGTTTGTCACCGTGGAACTTCGCGAGGTAGTCGGTGTGGACGATGACCTCGAAGGCGTTGTTGTACTGGAGGAAGGCGTGCAGCACGTACGCCTCGCTCCAGCTGCGGCCTTCGTACACCCAGAAAGGAGGGTACTCGAAGGGGTAGAAGATGTCATGGAAGTGGATGTACACGCCCTTCGCCAGGCGCGGCAGCACGTCGAAGAAGAGGTAGTTCACGTCGCTGCCGGTCTTGGAAACGTGTGTTGAGTCGATGAAGAGGATGTCGTTTGCGCCTAACTCCTCGAAGAGCGCCGGGTCGACGTCTTGCAGGCGCGTTGGCACCAGGTCGAGCTTGTCGGCCTCACCGGGTTTGAGGAGCGAGAGGAGCGTGTTCGGGTATGGCTCGATGAAGGTGCAGCGGATCGCGCTCTCGAAGAACAGCTCGTTGGTGTCCAGCGTCACGCAGGACGAGTAGCCGGAGCCGACTTCGATGATCCGCTTCGGTTTGACGTGCCGGATCATGGAGTGCAGGAAGATGGCGTCGGCGTAGGAGTAGGCGCCGTTCTCGTAGAAGTAGCGGAGCTTGCCGGACTTCTTCTCCTGGAACGGGATCGTGAGGTAGTACGTGGCCGCGAACTCTTCCAGCAGCGCGATCTGGGCGTCGTCGCGCATGTCTACGCCGGGCAGGTCATCGCGGTGGCGGAAGATGCGCTCGTCGTCGCGCCGGACTTCGTCGAGCGAGGGGATGGGGGAATAAAAGTGACCGGCGGGGACCCACATCTGGTCACCCGCCGGTTCGACTTTGCGTTCTACGTCTCCGCGGAGCTGGTCGCGCTCACGCATCACCCCGCGCAGGTACGGGAGCTTGCGAGCGGCGCGGCCAAGCCAGCGACGTCGATCAGGCATCAGAAGCTGGCCGGCGCGACGCCGGTGCTACTTGTCCTTCTTGCCGTTCGTGCCGGTGCCGCTGGACTTGCCGCGCTTCGGGGCAACCTTTGCACCGTTGCCGTTCGTCTCCGTTTCGACGGAGGCTTCGGCGACCGCTCCCGTGGGCAGTTCAGCGTCGGCGTACTCCTTGCGCATGTCGATGACGGCGACGGCGGCGACCTTGTCGTCCTTACCGACATCCATCAGATTCACGCCTTGCGTCGGCCGGCCCTGTTGCGAGATGTGCTTCACCGGCGTCCGCATGATGATCCCGCCCTCCGAGATGAAGATCAGTTCGTGTTCGGGGTCCACCATATGGGCGGTTACGAGGTCACCGCTCTTAGCGTGGGTTTTGAAGGTGATCACGCCCTGGCCGCCGCGGCCGTGCTGCGGGTAGTCGTCCACGGGGGTGCGCTTGCCCTGGCCAAGCGCGCTCACGACGAGCAGCGCGTGGTCCGGGATCGCGACTTCCATGGCGACGACCTTGTCGCCGGGGCGGAGCTTCATGCCGCGCACGCCGCCGGAGAGACGGGAGGCGGAACGCAGCTTCTCGACGGCGAAACGGTTGGCCTGGCCCTTGGCCGTGACCATGATGACGTCGTCGTCGTCGGTGCAGATGTGCGCGGAGACGAACTCGTCGTCGGCTTCGAGGTCCATCGCGATGAGGCCGTCCCGGCGGACGTTGGCGAAGTTCTTCATCGGGGTCTTCTTCACCTCGCCGCGTTCGGTGGCCATCACCATCACCTTGTCTTCACCCAGGCCGGGCATGACGCGAACGACGGCGGTGATGCGCTCCTTCTGGTCCATCATGATCATCTGCATGATCGACTGGCCGCGGGCCTCGCGCTTGCCTTCGTCGACTTCGTAGGTCTTCACCTGAAAGCAGCGGCCGCGGTCCGTGAAGAAGATCAGCTTGTCGTGGGTGTCGGCGACGATGAGGTGACGGATGTCGTCGTCGTCCTTCGTCTTGGCGCCGATGATGCCGACACCACCGCGGTGCTGCGAGCGGTAGGTGCTGAGCGGGATGCGCTTGATGTAGCCGCGCGAGGAGATCGTGACGACGACCTCCTGGTGGGCGACCATGTCCTCTTCCGAGAACTCTTCCGGCTCCTGCTCCATGATCTGCGTGCGCCGGTCGTCGCCGTACTTTTCCTTGAGTTCGGTGACGTCGTCGCGGATCAGGTAGTCGATCTTACGGGGGTTGGCGAGCAAGTCCTCGAGGTAGTTGATCGTCTTGAGGAGCTCCTGGTACTCGTCCGTGATTTTGCCGCGCTCCAGCTTGGCGAGGCGGCGGAGCTGCATGTCGAGCACGGCCTGCGCCTGGCGGTCGCTCATGTTCCAGGGCTTCGCCATCATCTTCTCTTTCGCCTCCTCGGCCGAAGCCGCGGCGCGAATGAGCGCGATGATCTTGTCGATGTCCTTGAGCGCAATCAGGTAGCCGAGCAGCAGGTGCTCGCGGTCGTGCGCCTTTTCGAGCTCGAACTCGGTGCGGCGGCGAATGACCTCGCGGCGGTGATCGATGAAGGCCTCAAGGATCTTCTTGAGGCCCATGGTCTTCGGCTGGCCGTGATCAAGCGCGACCATGTTGACGGCGAACGAGCTCTGCATCGCGGTGTGCTTATAGAGCTGGTTGAGGACGCTGGCGGCCTGGCCATCGCGGCTGAGTTCGATGACGATGCGCATGCCGTGGCGGTCGGACTCGTCGCGCAGGTCGCTGATGCCGACGATCTTGCGATCCTTTACGAGGTCGGCGATCTTCTCGATCAGCGTCGCCTTGTTCACCTGGTACGGCAGCTCGGTGACGATGATCTGCTCGCGGTTGCCGCGCGCCATTTCTTCGATCGTCGCGCGGGCCTGCATGATGATGCGACCGCGACCGTCGGCGTAGGCTTCCTTGATGGCATCACGCATGACGTCGTGGCGCTTGCCCTCGTCATCCATCGTGCTGTCCCGGCGGCGGCGATAGATGAGGCCTGCGGTCGGGAAGTCGGGGCCCTTCACGACCTCGGAGAGTTCTTCGGTCGTCGTTTCGGGCGTCTCGATGAGCAGCGCGACAGCGTCGCAGATCTCACCCAGGTTGTGCGGCGGGATGTTCGTCGCCATGCCGACGGCAATGCCGGACGCGCCGTTCAGCAACAAGTTCGGCGCGCGCGCCGGGAGGACGAGCGGTTCGCGCCGCTGGTCGTCGTACGTGGGGCCCGCGTCGACGGTGTTGGAGTCGATGTCGGCAAGGAGTTCTTCGGTGATCCGCGACATTTTCGCTTCGGTGTAGCGCATGGCGGCCGGCGGGTCGCCATCGACGCTGCCGAAGTTGCCCTGTCCGTGGATCAGGGGGTAGCGGAGCGAGAAGTCCTGCGCCATGCGCGCCATGGCCTCGTACACAGGGCTGTCACCGTGGGGGTGATACTTGCCGAGCACCTCACCGACAATCGCCGCGCTCTTTCGAAAGGCAACGTTCGGGCGCAGGCCCATATCGTGCATGGCGTAGAGGATGCGGCGCTGGACGGGCTTAAGACCGTCGCGCACATCGGGCAGCGCGCGCGAGACGATGACGCTCATGGCGTAGTCGAGATACGACGAGCGCATCTCGTCTTCGATGCCCCTGATGCGGATATTGCCGAAGCCGGAGTCCTGGGTCATGGGATCCTGTCAGCGAGTCGCGCGTAGATGCAGCGCGGCGGTTTCCTGTAGGGCCATTTTACCCGTTTGCCAGCCCTTCGGACAATCGAGCGGGGTAACGGGCGGCGCCCGGTGTCGGACGCCATTCGGGGTTCGGCACGCTGCCGGGAAGGGTCACGGCGACCGGTCCGGACGATCTTTGCGGAGGGCCATCAGGCTACGGTACTCGTCGCGGCTGATCTCGCCGCGGGCGAGGCGCCGCGCGAGTGCGT
>JANLRX010000336.1:0-4241 GCA_031362025.1 Chloroflexota bacterium | reverse complement strand
CCACCATACTGGCCGTGGCTCCAGGCCGGTGAGCAGTACGCTACCGCCCACGTCGACGACCTCGCCACGCTGATCGGTCCCCAGATGCCGCCCGGCGCCGCGAACGAACTCACCCGGATCTTCCCCTGGCTCCTGGGCACTCCAAACGTCGAGGCGCCGGAGGAGATCGCTGACCCGGAAGTGGCGCAGTTCCGCCTGTTCGACGCCTACACCTCGTACCTGCGGGCGATCGCGAACCAGGCGCCGCTCGTGATCGCGCTGGACGACCTACATTGGGCCGATAAACCCACCCTCCAGATGCTCCAGCACATCGCGCGTGAACTCTCGCGCATGAGGGTGCTCATCGTCGGTAACTACCGCGACACCGATATTAACCGACAAAGCGCCCTCTCCGAGACGCTCGCCTCGCTCAATCGCGAGACCGGCTTCGACCGCATCGTCCTGCGCGGCCTTTCGCGCGATGAAGTCGCCGCGTACATCAAGGCGCGTGCCAACGTCGAGCCGCGCAAGGACGTGCTCGACCGCATCTTCGAGGAGACTGAAGGCAACGCCTTCTTCCTCAGCGAGGTCGTCAACCTCATGGCCCAGGAAGGCACCCTCACCAAGACCTCGATCTCCGACATCGCCATCCCCGACGGCGTCCGTGAGGCCCTGGGACGCCGCCTGAACCGCCTGCGCGAGGAGACGAACGAGCTGCTCCAGGTCGCCGCTATCATCGGGCGCGACTTCACCTACGAAACGCTGACTCTCCTCGGCGACCGCGACGAGGACGAGCTACTGCGCCTGATCGAAGAGGCCCTCGACGCCCGCGTCATCGAGGAGACGGAGACGGCCGGGCGCTACCGATTCACCCACGCGCAGATGCAGGAGACGCTGCTGGCCGAGCTATCGACCACACGGCGGGTGCGCCTGCACGGCCAGGTGGGTGAGGCGCTGGAGAAACGATATGGAGCCCGCGCTGAAGAACGCGCCGGGCGGCTCGCGATGCACTTCAGCGAGGCGGCGACCCTATCCCCGCGCTTCTCCGAGAAAGCCGCGCGTTACTCCGCAATCGCCGGGCGTCAGGCGCTCGCCCAGTTCGCGTTCCCGGAAGCTGCTCGCCACTTCCGCGCCGCTCTCGCCGCCCGCGAGGGACAGCAGATGGACGACGAGATGGCAGAGGTGCTGACGAACCTGGGTACCGCTGCGCTAAACAACGCCGAGGTCAGGGAGGCCTGGCGAAGCCTTAGCCAGGCGTACCGGTATTACAGAGAGACCGGAAACGTACCCCGCGTCTTCGAGGTAGCTAACCTTGTTGGCCACAACCTGCTTCTCATCCGTCCTTCGCAGGTGCAGTTGATCGAGGATGCGCTCACACTCGTTCCAGAGGGTACGGAGGACTACGGGAGACTAAATGCCGCGCTCGGAATGTCGCTTGGCATGATGGGACAATTTGATCGGTCAGATGCCGCCTACGCGCGCGCAGAGGACGTCGCGCGCGCGCTCGGATCAAAGAGCCTGGAGTTCGACGTCCTGCGCTCCCAGCAGTATGTAGTCGGCTTCCAGCTCAGGCTTGAGGAGGCTGTGGTGATGGGAAATCGGGTCATCACCCTGGCCCAGGAACTCGGCAATCCGAATGCCGAAGCGATAGCTCACTTCTTCAACGCCGGCCAGTTCTGGGTCGGGCGCCTGGACGAGGCACAGCGCCACGCTGACGCCTGCCGCGCCCTCACGGAGCGCACCCGGTCTCCGTACGGCATGGCCAGCGCCGCGCAGGCCCAGGCCCAACTTGCTATCACGCGCGGTGAGTGGGACGAGGCGATGAGCGCACTTGAGTGGGGGCTGCAGGCAGGACGCCCCGACGAGAGGCTCCTCGCATTCGCCGGCACGATTGCCTACGTTCGCGGTCAAACAGAGGTCGCGCGTGGCTATCAGCAACGGCTCGCCGAGCAGACTCTCAGTACTCCCCCTGGGCCCACGATCGAATATACCCAGTTGGCCATGCTCGCGGGCATCGCTGCTCGGCTCACCGGAGGGGAATCCGACGTGACTCTGCAGAAGCGGGCGGCGCAGGCGGTGGTCGCATCGCCGGTCCCCGCCTCGGCGATCTTCAAGATGCAGGTGGACATCAGCAGTGCAATGGTTGCCCACTTCACGAACGACCAGGAAGCGGCGGCCGGACTACTGCGGGTGTTCGAGGCTCAGGACACTTACGCCATACCGGGGGTGCCTCAGACGGACCACATCCGCGGGCTCCTGCTGGAAACGCTCGACCGCCCCGACGACGCCATCGCAGCGGTTGAGGCCGCGCTCGAGTGGCTCCCACCGGCGTACCGGCCAGCGCGCGCCGAAGCCTCGTACGACTGCGCGCGCCTCCGCCTGAAGCGCGATGCGCCCGGTGACCACGATCGCGCCCGCGCCCTCATCGACGAATCGCTCGCTGAAGCGCAGGCGCTCGGCATGAAACCGCTGGTGGAACGCATCCTCGCGCTGAAGCTGCAGGACCAGGGCATCAGCACAACCATGGACATCTATACGTCGATTGACCGCGTCGCCACCGCCGTTCAGTCAGAGCACCCGGACCTCCGCAAGAAGGTCGCGCCCGACGGAACCGTCACCATCATGTTCAGCGACATCGAAGGCTCCACCGCCATGGCCGACCGCCTCGGTGACAAACGCTTCATGGACGTCCTCCGCGAGCACAACGCAATCATCCGCGAACAGGTGAAAGCGCACGGTGGCTTCGAGGTGAAGAGCGAGGGCGACGGCTTCATGGTCGCGTTCCAGTCCGCCGGGAAGGCGCTGGCCTGCGCCGCGGACACGCAAAAGGCTCTAGCGGCGCGCAACGAGAGCGCCGATGAACCCGTGAAGGTGCGCATGGGCCTCCATGCCGGTGAGGTGATCAAGGAAGGCGAAGACTTCTTCGGCCGCAACGTGATCATGGCGGCACGCGTGGCTTCGCAGGCAAACGGTGGGGAGATACTGGCGTCCGGGGTGATGAAGGCGCTAGTACAAGGGTCAGACGTATCGTGGGGCGACTCGCGGACGGTCGCGCTGAAGGGGTTATCGGGGGAGCACGAGATCTGGGTGGTGGAGTGGAACTCGCGAAACGGCTAAGGTCCCGGCGCGAGGTGCCTAGTCGTTCGCGGACAATTGGGCGCACTGCGATGCAGGCTGCAAGCTGGTCCCGTACCTCAATCGAGCCACAGCCTGCTTGGGTGATCGAAATGGTGCCCCCCGGAAGGATTCGAACCTTCAACCTACTGCTTAGAAGGCAGCCGGTCGTTTTCAGATTGAAATCGGGGCTATTCGTATCTGGTTGGCGACTGCTCACGACAGCAGGCAGATGCTCAGCAAAGCCATAGGCTAGAGCAATTGCCTAACAGGCGAAGGATCGGGTCTGTTGGCTCTTACCGTTCAGTGACAAGACTGCCGATTCCTTGCGGTGTGACCAAGTACCAGCCCTGCTCGGAGTAGATCTCGTAGGCCAAATGGGCGTAGTGACAGTGACCCATTCACTGACGATTCGCCGTCGTTCTGCTAAATTAACTCTCGCAATCGCAAATTTAAGGAGGAGCCATGTCTGACGTAACCACCGTCTCTAACGTTGCCACAATCAAGGGCGTCTACGACGCCTTCGCCAGAGGCGACGTCCCTGCCATTCTCGGCATGATGGACCCGAACATCAGTTGGACCGAAGCGGAAGGCTTCCCCTACGCCGGCACCTACAGTGGCCCCGACGCTGTCCTCCAGGGCGTCTTCATGCCCCTCGGCACCGAATGGGATACAGCGTGGTCCCCGAGGACTTCATCGACGGCGGCGATAAGATCGTCACCACCGGCACCTACAGCGGCAAGTACAAAGCCACAGGTAAGAGTTTCACGGCTGCCTTTGCCCACATCTGGACTCTGAAGAACGGCAAAGCCGTCGCCTTTCACCAGCACACCGACACCGCTAAGGTCAACGAAGCGATATCCTAGTCGAGAGCAGGGCGAGCGGAGAAAATTCTGGCGCCCCGGTAGGACTCGAACCTACCACCTACTGCTTAGAAGGTATTTCCCGTACTGCAAGCTGCTAGATCGCAGTTCTGCTCGTGTTTTCCACTGCCGCACGCCTGCAAGCTGCTAACAATTAGGCGCACTGGCTCCGTTGCCGTGGCGGAGTGCTTACCCTACGAGGTAGGTGGCTACTGATTCACCTCTGTCATCGTGGTTGTAGGTTCAGAAGGCCTCGCCGATGTTCGGACAAGGCTCTGTCTGCGA
>JANLRX010000129.1:0-1730 GCA_031362025.1 Chloroflexota bacterium | reverse complement strand
GTGCGCCGCTACGGCGGTGGGCGAGGTGCGTCCGCGATGGGCAAAAGAAAAGAGGCGGGGCTTGTGGCCCCGCCTCTTTCTCAGGTGTTGGGTAGCTGTTTAGACCGTCTGTGCGACAGGAGCGGTTGCCGGGGGAGCGGTCATGCCGTTAGCGGGCTTCACGCTCCGGGTGAGGATCTTGCGTTGGCTGTAGTTCAGGAAGGCTTTGGTTGCTCCACAGGCCTTGCAGTGGCCGGTGCTGCTCTCTCCGTTGGGGGTTTCGATCATCCAGTGGTGCGCACATTCGTCAATGCCTGAAAGGGTGACGACCTCAGTCCGATTCTCGGGCAAGGGAACCTCCATCTAGATAAATCCGCCGGAGCGGGACGGAATTGTTAAACGCGACAACGACCTGATTGGGCTCAGTCGAAGACCGCTAGTAACACTATAACGTAAACGTGAGGTTTCGGGAAGAGGGGTGGGACACAAACCAACAAACCGACAAACTCACAAACCACGGGCCGATTCGCTGACTTTGGTTTGTAGGTTTCGCTGGTTTGTTGGTTTGTATCGTCGCTAGACGATGGCGGCTTCCTGGTACGCCCCGAAGACTTCGCGCATGACGTCGCAGCACTCCTGGAGGGTGGCGTAAGCGTTCACGGCGTCGATGAGGTAGGGCATGACGTTCTTGTCGTTGCGGAGGGCGAACTGGAGTTCCGAGAGGGTGCGCGCGGTCTCGCGGTTGTCGCGGGTGCGGCGGACTTCGGCTAGGCGCTCGAGCTGCCGGTCGTAGCCCTGGGGATCCATGTCCAGGATCGGGATCTCGATCGGCTCGTCCATCACGTAGTCGTTGACGCCGACGATCGTGCGGTCGTGGGTGTCGATCTCGCGCTGGTAGCGGAAGGAGGCGTCGGCGATCTCGCGCTGGAAGAAGCCGTCCTCGATCGCCGGGAGCACGCCGCCGAGCTCCTCGACCTGGCGGAAGTAGGCGTAGGCTTCGGCTTCCGTATCGTCGGTCAGCTTCTCGATGAAGTAAGAGCCGCCGAGGGGGTCCGCTGTGTTGGCGGCGCCGGACTCGTGGGCGATCACCTGCTGGGTGCGGAGGGCGAGACGCGCGGCCTTCTCGGAGGGCAGGGCGAGCGCTTCGTCCATCGAGTTGGTGTGCAGGGAGTTCGTCCCGCCCATCACGGCGGCCAGAGCCTGGATCGCGGTGCGGACGAGGTTCACCTCCGGCTGCTGGGCCGTTAGCGAGACACCGGCCGTCTGCGTGTGGAAGCGCATCCACCAGGAGCGCTCGTTCTTGGCGCCGAACGTCTCTTTCATCTCGCGGGCCCAGATGCGGCGGGCGGCGCGGAACTTGGCGACTTCCTCGAACAGGTCGTTGTGGGAGTTGAAGAAGAACGAGAGGCGCGGCGCAAAGTCGTCGATGTCGAGGCCGCGTTCAAGGCACCAGCGCACGTACTCGAACCCGTCGCCGAGGGTGAAGGCCAGCTCTTGCACAGCGGTCGAGCCGGCTTCGCGGATGTGGTAGCCGGAGATCGAGATCGTGTTCCACTTCGGCATGTGCTGCGAGCCGAACTCGATCGTGTCGACCACGAGGCGCATCGACTCCTTCGGCGGGAAGAGGAACTCCTTCTGCGCAATGAACTCCTTCAGGATGTCGTTCTGCAGCGTGCCGGCGAGTTGCGAGCGCTTGATCCCGCGCTTCTCGGCGGCGGCGATGTACATCGCCCAGATGACGGCGGCCGGCG
>JANLRX010000277.1:0-3129 GCA_031362025.1 Chloroflexota bacterium | reverse complement strand
CTTGTATTCCTTGGTGAAGCCGATGCCGCCGTGGATCTGCTGACCGTGCGCGACGACGCGGCGGCTGGCGTCGGAGGCCCAGGCCTTGGCCATGGAGATCATGAGGTCGGCATCGTCTTCGCCTTCGGACATGCTCCAGGCGGCCTTGTAGGTGATGAAGCGCGAGCCGTCGACGTCGATGACGGCGTCGGCGAGCTTGTGCTGGATGGCCTGGAAGGAGCCGATGGGGCGGCCGAACTGGACGCGCTCCTTGGCGTAGTTGAGGGTGACGTCGAAGTCCATCTGGGAGAGGCCGACGAGGTAGGCGCAGGCGGCGACGGTGGCGACCTTCGAGGTGTTCTCGACGATCGGCCAGCCCTTGCCTTCGGCACCGAGGAGGTTGGCAGCGGGAACCTTGACGTTCTCGAACCTGACCTCGGACTGCTTGTCGGCGGCGATCGTCTTCAGTTGGTCGAAGGAGATGCCGGCGCTCTTGGAGTCGACGATGAAGACGGAGATGCCGTCCTCGCCTTTGCCGCCGGTGCGGGCGACGACGACCATGTGGTCGGTGACGTGGGCGTCGGGGACGAAGAGCTTGGTGCCGTTGAGGACGTAGCTGTCGCCGTCCTTCTTGGCCTCGAGCTGGACGCCGTCAGCGCTCCACTTGGCGGAGGGCTCCGTGAGGGCGAGGGTGAGGATGAGCTTGCCCTCGGCGATCTTGGGGAGGTACTCCTGTTTCTGGGCGTCGGTGCCGGCTTCGATGATGGGGGTGGCGCCGAGGACGACGGTGGAGATGAACGGACCGGGCACGAGGGCGCGGCCGAACTCTTCGAGGAGCACGACGAGCTCGCAGAGGCTCATGCCGGCGCCGCCGTACTGCTCGGGGATGACGAGGCCCATCCAGCCCTGATCGGCCATCTTTGACCAGAGCTCGGGTGAGTAGCCTTTGTCGTCCTCTTCCATCTGGCGGACGAGCGATTCGGGGCATTCCTTTTCGAGGAAGTCCCGCGCGAAGTTCTTGAGCATTTCTTGCTGTTCGTCTAGACCCAGATCCATGGTTCCCTCCCTATGGTTGCGTTGTAATTTTAGTAATCAAGTGTTGTGTTTATTGATCGCTGATCATGGCTGGAAGAGGCGACAAGGGCATCAGTCGCTTCTTCACAGGGTCGACGCCGACGGCGAGGCCCTCCAGAGTGTAAGCGCCGAGAATCGTCGCGTCCTTACCTTCACCACCGACGCAGATGGTGTGGATCGTCTGGTCATTGAGCCTAATCACCACTTCGTAGCGATCCCGCTTGATGATCTCACCGTTCGCTAGCTCGAAATCCATGCTCCCCATGGGCGAAGGGTTCAGTTCGCGGAGGATTCGTCCGGGAACCCAAGTGTAGAAGGAGCCCGTATCGACAAGCGCGTACATGCCCCGGAAAGGACCTTCCGGAGTGGCGGCAATTTCTATACGCAGCTTGAACGTACCCACTCGCTCTACCTTCGCTTTCACCGGACTGCGCCGGGCCGGCGCACGGGTGCCCGCTTTCGATGCCAATGTACCCTACTGGCGCGGGAGCCCGAGGCCCCGCATGGCGATGATGTTTTTCTGGATTTCGGTGGTGCCGCCGCCGACGGCGAGCCCGGTCTGCCAGAGGTACTGGCGTTCGAAGCGGCCCTTGAGCGGGGCCATCTTGTCGGCGTGGTCGAGCTGGCCGTAGAGGCCCATGATTTCGAGGCCGGAGCGGGCCATTCGCAGCTTCATGTCGGTGTTGAAGAGCTTGGCGATCGAGGCTTCGTAGTTGGGCACGACGCCGCGCGATTGCAGGGTGACGACCCGGTACGAGAGCAGGCGGCCGATCTCGGCCTCCATGGCGGCTTCGCCGAGGCGCCAGCGGACGCGGGGCTCGTCGTAGAGACGGTGGCCGTTGCTGCGCGTGTCCTTGGTGTATCCGACGAGCTCTTCGACCATGCGCTTGGCCTCGACGGCGCCGCCGATGGAGGAGCGCTCGAAGTCGAGGGTGGTGGTGGAGATGTACCAGCCGCGGTTCTCCTCGCCGAGGAGGTTGGCGCGGGGCACGCGGACGTTGTCGAAGAAGACTTCGTTGAAGCCGTGGTTGTTCATCATGTCGATGAGGGGGCTGGTGGTGAGGCCGGGGGTTTTCATGTCGACGAGGAAGTAGGAGATGCCCTTGTGCTTGGGCGCCTCGAAGTCCGTGCGGGCGATGAGGATCATCCAGTCGGCGTAGTGGGCGCCGGAGGTCCAGATCTTCTGGCCGTTGATGATGTAGTCGTCGCCGTCGCGCTCGGCCCGGGTGGATATGTTGGCGAGGTCGGAGCCGGCGTTGGGCTCGGAGAAGCCCTGGCACCACATGACTTCGCCGGAGGTGATGGGGTTGAGGAAGCGTTCCTTCTGCTCGTCGGTGCCGTAGACGATGATGGTGGGGCCGGCCCAGCCGACGCCGATGCTGGAGTAGCCGATGGGGGCGTTGGCGTTGGCCATCTCCTCGTTGAAGATGAGCTGCTCGACGTGGGAGAGGGCGAGGCCGCCGTACTCCTTGGGCCAGCTCGGCGCGACCCAGCCCTTGGTGGCGAGGCGGCGGGCGAACTCGGCGTAGACGTTCATGCCTTCGTCGGAGTCGGAAGAGGAGCGCGTGAAGCGGTCACCCGACCAGTTTTTGGGCAGGTTAGTCTCGAGCCAGGTCTGTAGTTCCTGGCGAAAAGCTTCTTCGGCGGGGTTAAATCGAAAGTCCATGCAACCTCACTGTCCTGCCCGGTTGGGGCGCCGGTGCAGGCGCGCGGAGAATACCATGACGTGGACGTAAGGGGCAAGGGCGGAGTAGCAAGGAGCCAGTAGCAAGTAGCAAGAGGATCGCTGCGCGCGCTTCGCTTGCGCGGGTGAGCTAGTCGTAGAGCCAGTGGAAGTTGTCGACGAGCATGGTGGAGTCGTAGCGGGAGTCGCTGGTGTCCCAGATCATGAACTTGATGGTGTACCCGACGCCCGGCGTGACCGGGGATATACTGGTCATCCAGGAAGTGCCGGCGCCCTCGTCGGGGATGCTTGGGTTGTTGGACGTGTGTACATCGTACCCGGTACCTTGTAGCTCCAGCATGCTGATGCACTCTGTCTTATTCCTGGGGATGTTGCCGCTCTGGCCGGTCGGG
>JANLRX010000257.1:0-1833 GCA_031362025.1 Chloroflexota bacterium | reverse complement strand
GACGCCGCCGTCGGCGGGTTCCCCGGAGACGGCCCGAACCCGAAGTCCGTCACCCAGTAGTAGCGAAACGTGCTCCCGGGATCGTAGTAGCGTGCGATGCCGATCACCTTGTACTGCGCCTTGAGCATGTTGGAGTTGTGCCCCGGCGAGTTCTGCCACGCTACGAACACGTCGAGTGCCGTCGCGAACCCGCCCGCGATGTTCTCGCCAACCCCGCCGCTGTAGCCGAAATATGCGGCGCGCCCCCCTGGGCTGCGGGATGGACTTTCGTTGTCGAAGTGACCGAAGTAGTTGTCCCGCGCCATATCACAGGCAAACCAGTCGGCCGCCGCGTTCAACTGTAGGTTCAGGCCGAGCGGCTGCGCCTGGTTGTTCACGCGGTACTCATTGATCAGCTCCAGGAAATCGGCCTCAAACGAGTCGATCGCGGGGTCAGCGTGGCTGTCGCTCGTCCGGAGAGCGAACGTTAGCGCCAACGCTATTGGCAGGACCGTGAACAGGATCAGGGCCGTGCGGGCAGACCTCAGAACCGCGATAGAAACACCTCCAGGGTCGTGCCGCACACCCTCACGGCACCCGGCCATTGTCCGCGCTGACCGCCGGGTGGTCAACGCCGCCCGCCCTGCCCTGAAGAACAACCGTCATCGAACTAACAACGCCCGACTTTGCGATCCGTATCGGCCACGATAACTGTAACGGTCAACTCCGATAGGCGTCTCTAAGTTTGGACACGGGGGAGAAGATGGCTCTCCGCCGTGGTAGAGGTGTCGTTCCACGGCGTCTGGTCTTCGGGCCAGGTGGGGCGGTGCCGGAAACCGGGGATTGATGGCAGAGCGTACGCGTGCGCGCACAACCAAAGGCGGTAGTGCGCCTTCAGGGGTACTGTACCCCGCGAAGGTAGACGTACCCGCGCGCATTCCCGCGATTGTCCACCGCAAACGCCTGATCTCAGCCCTTTCCGAGATCCCCGAAAAGCGCGTCATCATCGTCACCGCGCCCGCTGGCTACGGCAAGACAACCCTCCTCTCCGAGTTCGCGCTTTCCCGCAAGGAGCCCGTCTGTTGGCTCTCGATCGATGAGCGGGACGTCGATCCGGCAACTTTCCTGCAGTACTTCCTTGAAGCGGGCGCCCGGCTCTTCCCCGGCTTCAACGCCGGCGCCGAAGCCGCCACCGGGAAGCTCACCGCCGCCGCCATCACGGACATCCTCGTCACCGCCGTCCGTTCCGCCAACGCCGACCTGATCTTCATCCTTGACGACTTCCACGAACTGGACAAAGCACCCACCGAACTCTGGAAGGGCGTCGAAGGCTGGCTCGCCCGCATGCCGGACACCTGCCACGTCATCCTCGCTGGCCGCACCCAGCCGCAGCTCGCGCCTGTGCCCGCACTCATCACCAGGCAGCAGGCGAAGATGGTCCGCGCCTCCGATTTCGCCTTCACCGTGGACGAAGTGGCCAACCTCTTCCGCGACGTCCTCCACAAGGAGATCTCGCTCGACGACTCCCAGCAGCTCGCCAACCTCAGCGAAGGGTGGGCCGGCGCCATCGTTCTCATGGGCCAGGCCTACGAGCCCGGACGCCGCCTCCCCGCCCTCGAACGCCTGAACAAGACCGACACCCTCTACCAGTACATCACCCTCGAACAGGTCGAGCCTCTACCTGACGACATGAAAAAGTTCCTCGAAGGCACCTCCGTCCTCCTCACGATGGACGCCGAGACCGCCGACCAGCTTCTCGGCATCGACGACTCCGAGGTCAAGATCGACCAACTCCTGAACCTGAACCTCATCACCCCCTGCGAAGACGATCCCACCAGCTACCGCTACCACCGC